>JANYAA010000105.1 GCA_025355255.1 Chloroflexota bacterium
CGCGGGCTTCAGCCTTGGGCGAGGGTGAGCATGCCGCGCACCGCCTGCGCAACGGCCCGCCCGAGGATCCCGTGTCCTTCGGCGTTGAGATGGATGCCATCGAGCGGATCCCCCGCGACCAGGATGCTGGCATCGAGAAACGCGGCCCCGCGTTGCGCCGCGGCTGTGCGGTACAAGCGCGGCAGATCACGCGCGACCGCCTGACGCTCATGGAAGCCCCAGAACTCGGACCTGTCGGTTGTAGCGCTCAGCGCGGGCGGCGCGACGAGCAGCACCTGCGGCTGCCCGCCATCCGGCCCGGTGCCCGACTCGAGCACGACGTCCACAAGCGACTGCGCCCCAGACGCGATCTCGTGTGCGCTCCGGTTGAACACGTGCTTCAGGTCGTTGCTGCCCAGCATGATGACCACCACATCGAGCGGCTTGTGCGTGCGCAGGCACGGCAGGAGGTACGTCCGGCCGTTGCGGCCCTCGGTGAATGGATCGTCCCATACGGTGGTCCGGCCGTTGAGGCCCTCCTCGATCACGTCGGCGATGCCCGCCAGCTCGCGCGCAAGCACACCCGGCCAGCGGATGTCGCGCCCAAACCGTGCGCCGGTGACGGGGTCCGCCCCGTGGGTGTTCGAGTCGCCGTAGCAGAGGATCGTGGGCATTGGCTCCCTCATGACCCTGCGCCGCGCTTGAGCACGAGCACTGGCTGCCCGTTGCCCATGTCGAGCGTCAGGAATTCGCCGCTGAACGAGGCGTTGGCACCGGTGGTCATGGCGCGGAAGGCGCCATCCTGGGTTGTCAGCGCTCCCCCGCCACAGTCGGTCGCCGTGAAGGCGGCGTCCTGCAGCGTGAGCTTTGACCCGTCGAGCGTATACGCTGCGGCGCCGGTGTTGCAGCCGGTGTCAATGGACACGTCGAGGTTCGTGAAGACCAGCGTGGCCGGAAAGACTGCCTTCACGCCGGCAACCGTCTGGAGCTCCCATCGGCCGATCTGCGGCGACGGGATCAGGGCCGAGCAGCCGGCCACAGCCATCAGGAGCCCGACAAGGGCAAGAACGAGCGGCCGATACACGAGTTCGGAGATCCTTTAGGCGCCGGGCTGGACGCGTCTGGCGCGGGCGACACGGGCGGGACCGCCGGCGGCAACCCTGTCGAGCGCCTCGTTGGCCAGCCGGTCTGCGGTGGAGTTCTGCGCTCGCGGGACGTGGGTGGCGGACCAGCGCCGCATCTTCGCGAGCTGGGCCTTGGCCTCGCCGTGGAGGACGCTGAGTTTCGCATCCTTCACGCGCCACCGCCCGTGGAGCTGTTCCACGATCAGCTTGGAGTCCAGGTACATGTCCACGGCCTCAGCGCCCAGCAGCAGCGCGACGTCCAGCGCCCGCACCACGCCCGTCCACTCGGCCACGTTGTTGGTCTGGTGGCCAAGCGCCTCGGAGATGGTGGCGTCAGGCGGCGCCAGCGGGTCGCGGGCGTCCGGACGCGTGGCGTCATACAGCGCAGCGCCCAGCGACGCCGGGCCCGGGTTGCCCCGGGCGGCGCCGTCCGTGCGGATGATCAGGTGCGGGATGACCGGGAGCGCCGCGTCGCTCAGGCGTGACGCTCCACGATTGCCCGGGAGACCTCGAGGATGGCCTGCGTGATGTGGATGTCCCGCGGGCAGGCCTCCACGCAGTTGAACACGGTCCGGCAGCGCCAGACGCCGTCGCGATCAGCCAGGATCTCCAGACGCTCGTCGGCCGCGTCGTCGCGCGAGTCGAAGATGAACCGGTGCGCATTCACGATGGCCGCCGGGCCTACGTAGGACGGCTGCGCCCAGAACGACGGGCACGACGTGGTGCACGCCGCACACAGGATGCACTTGGTGGTGTCGTCAAACCGGGCGCGATCGGCGGCCGACTGCCGGCGTTCGCGCTCCGGCACCGGGCCGTCCGCCTGGAGGTACGGGTGGACGCTGCGGAACTTCGCGAAGAAGCCCTCCATGTCCACCACCAGATCCTTCATGACCGGCAGACCGGGCAGCGGCGCAACCGTGATGCGCTTGCCCTTGAGCTGGTCCACGCGGATCTTGCAGGCGAGCCGGTTGCGGCCGTTGATCAGCATGGCGTCAGACCCGCACACGCCGTGCGCACAGGAGCGCCGGAACGTCAGGGTGCCGTCCTGCTCGTACTTGACCTTGTGCAGCAGGTCGAGGACCCGGTCCATCGGGTTGGCCTCAACCGTGTAGGTCTCGTCATGGGGCTTCTGGTCGCGCTCCGGGTCGTATCGGAGGACGCGCAGTTCAATCTGCATTGCTCGTTCCTCCGGTCTAGTAGACGCGCGGCTTGGGCTGGAACTTGGTGATGGTCACTGGCTTGTAGGCCAGCTCCACTCCGCCGTCCGCGCCCCTGGTCGCAAGCGAGTGCGTGAGGAAGTTCACGTCATCCCGGTCCGGATAGTCCTCGCGGCTGTGTGCCCCGCGGCTCTCCTTGCGGTTGATGCACGCGGCAACCATGGTCTGCGCGCAGTCCAGCAGGTACCCCACCTCGCGGGCCTCCAGGAGGTCCGTGTTGAAGACGGTGCCCTTGTCGTCCACGCTGACGTTCTGGTATCGCTCGCGCAGCTCGGCCACCTTGGCGCGGGCGCGCTCAAGGCCCGCGGCATCGCGGTAGACGCCGGCGTCATCCATCATCACGTCGGCAAGCTCCGTGCGGATGGCCTCCTTGCGCTCGCCCTTGGCTCGGCCGCGGATGGCGGCAAGCTCGGCGCGAATGGGCTCCGCGGCATCGTCGCCTACCTCGGGCATGCCCACGCCCTTCACGTCGCGGGCCATCTGGCGCCCGGCGCGGCGGCCAAACACCAGCAGGTCCACCAGCGAGTTGGTGCCTAGACGGTTGGCGCCGTGCACGGACACGCAGGCCGTTTCGCCGGCTGCGTAGAGCCCGGGCACCACGGTGTTGGCAGCGTCACGCGTCACCTGCGCAAGCAGGTTGGTGGGGATGCCGCCCATCGCGTAGTGCGCCGTGGGCTGGATCGGAATGGGGTCCGTGTAGGGCTCGATGCCCTGGTACACCCGGACAAAGTCCGTGATGTCGGGCAGCTTCTCGTCAATCTTCTTGCGGCCGAGGTGGCGCAGATCCATG
>JANYAA010000120.1 GCA_025355255.1 Chloroflexota bacterium
GCGGGCATCATCGTCACCGGCGTGCTGGGGCTGGGCACCGCCGCCGTCTTCGGCCTCGCGGCTGTTGCCGCCACAGCGTTTCCGCAGGGAAGCACCGTGTCTGCCATGTGGAACGGCGCCTGGACCAAGGGCGGGGTTGGCATCGCACAGCCCATGCCGATGCCTGTTGCCGTCCCGGCGCCAAGCGTGGTGGTCGTGAACGACAGCGCTGGCGGTGCCAGCACGGCTGCACCTGCGGACGCCGCCCCGCCCAGCAAGTAGCCGCACGTCGCCAGACAGGTCCGCAAGAGCAGACCCACCGCGCGCGCACCCTATACTCGAGCGGCTATGCGCTTCCTCTCGCGATTCTTCGACAACAACGACCGCGAAGTCTCGCGGCTGCAGCCGATCATCGACCAGACAAACGCCCTTGAGCCCGAATACGAGGCGCTCTCGGACGCCGAGATCCTGGAGCGGGTGGCTGCCATCCGTGAGGACATCGTCGAGGTGGTCCACGCGCGGGACGGCCAGGACGACGACCTTCTGGACATGGACCCGGAGCGTCGCGCAGACATCCGCAAGGAGCGCCGCAAGAAGGATCTGGCCCGGATCCAGGCCGCCCTTGACGCCGTGATCCCTGAGGTCTTCGCGGCCGGTCGTGAGGCCATGAAGCGCACGATGGGCATGCGCCAGTACGACGTCCAGCTGATGGGCGCCATCGCGCTCCACCAGGGCAAGATCGCCGAGATGCGGACCGGTGAAGGCAAGACCTTCATCCCCACGCTCGCCGCCGTGCTCAACGGCCTCACCGGCCGCGGCGCCCACGTCGTCACCGTCAACGACTACCTGGCCCGGCGCGATGCGCAGTGGATGGGCCCAGCGTTCCACTTCCTGGGGCTGTCCGTGGGCGTCATCGCCCATGACACCTCGTACCTCTACGAGCCCGGCTACCCAACCACGGACGAGCGGCTGATGAACCTGCGCCCGGTGACCCGGCGCGAAGCCTACGCCGCCGACATCACGTACGGCACCAACAACGAGTTCGGCTTCGACTACCTGCGCGACAACATGGTGGACACGCTCGAGGAGCGGGTGCAGCGGGAGCGGAGCTTCGCGATCGTTGACGAGGTGGACAACATCCTCATCGACGAGGCCCGCACGCCGCTGATCATCTCGGGCCAAGCGGAGGAGTCCGCGGACCTGTACTTCACCTTCGCGAGGCTCGTGCCGCGCCTCAAGCCTCGTCCTGAAGGCGAGGAAGAGGGCGGCGACTACTTCGTCGACCTCAAGGACCGCGCTGTTTCCGCCACCGAAGAGGGCATCGACAAGATCGAGCAGATGCTCGGCATCGAGAACCTCTACGACGCCGACCCGCGGCTGGCCCGGCACTTTGACTCGGCCCTGCGGGCGCATGCGCTGTACAAGCGCGACCGCGACTACATCGTCGAGGATGGCGAGATCATCATCGTCGACGAGTTCACGGGCCGAAAGATGCCCGGGCGCCGCTGGAGCGAGGGCCTCCACCAGGCCGTCGAGGCGAAAGAGGGCCTGCGGGTCCAGCGCGAGTCGCGCACCCTGGCCACCATCACCTTCCAGAACTACTTCCGCCTCTACGACAAGCTGGCCGGCATGACCGGCACGGCGATGACCGAGGCCGAAGAGTTCCACAAGATCTACAGCCTCGAGGTCACGGCGGTCCCGACGCACCGACCGATGATCCGGACGGACGAGCCGGACCTTGTGTTCAAGACCGAGGCGGGCAAGTTCAGCGCGCTCATCGACGAGATCGAGGAGATGACCGAGGCCGGTCGCCCGGTCCTCGTGGGCACCGTGTCGGTGGAGAAGTCCGAGGTGCTCGGCACGCTGCTCAAGCGGCGCGGCATCAAGCACGAGGTCCTCAACGCCAAGTTCCACGAGAAGGAGGCGCCGATCATCGCGCAGGCCGGCAGGGCAGGCGCGGTGACCATCGCCACGAACATGGCCGGCCGCGGCACGGACATCCAGCTTGGCGGCAACACCGCGGGCCTCGCGTCCGAGATCCTCCACCGCCAGGGGCTCAACCCGGCCGAGGTGGACAAGGCGACATACGACGCTGCGCTCGCCGAGGCCAAGGCCATCACCGACGTCGGCCACGAAGAGGTCGTCAAGGCGGGCGGCCTTCACATCATCGGCACCGAGCGCCACGACAGCCGGCGTATCGACAACCAGCTGCGAGGCCGCGCCGGCCGTCAGGGCGATCCGGGCTCATCGCGCTTCTACCTCTCGCTCGACGACGACCTCATGAAGCGCTTCGCATCGGACCGGGTTGCCGGGCTGATGGACCGGCTTGGCCTGGACGATGACGTGCCCATCGAGTCGCGCATTGTGTCCAAGACCATCGAGAGCGCCCAGACCCGCGTTGAGGGCTTCAACTTCGACATCCGCAAGCGGGTGGTGGAGTTTGACGACGTCATCAACAAGCAGCGCGAGACGATCTACTCGGAGCGCGACAAGGTCCTGCGCAACGAGGACTTGAACGAGACGGTCCGCGAGTTCCTCGACGCCGAGGTGGAGGCGATGGCCGACACCTATGCGTCGGGTATGTCGCCATCGGAATGGAACCTCGAGGGGTTTGCGGTCGCGCTCAAGACGATGGGCGTCGACACCGCGGAGAGCACCGAAGATGCGCTCGACGAGGCCGCGCAGACCCGCGACACGCTCGTGGGTCATGTGCGCGACCTGGTGGACGCGCAGCTTGAGGACCGCATGGCCGAGAACGGCGAGGAGGTCTGGTCCCAGGTGGAGCGCTTTGTGCTCCTGCGGACCATCGACAGCCTGTGGGTTGAGCACCTCACCGAGATTGACGACATGCGCCGGGGCATCGGCCTCCGCGGCTATGCCCAGCAGGATCCGCTCAACGAGTTCCGGCGCGAGGCGTACCGCCTCTATGAGGAGCTCCGTGATCTGATCCGGCGCCAGGTGGCCACGACGATCTTCCGCGTCACCGTGAAGCGTGAACCGGCCACCGTGCCGCTCGCGGGTCCCGGCCAGCCGGCCCGCTCAACGTCCACGGACGCCGGCGCCGTTGCTGCCGCCATCGCCAGCGCGGGGGGTGGTGGCGCGACGGCTGGCCATCAGCACAGCCCCTCACCGACGGCGCGGCCGCGCTCCGCCAGCCCGGCGCCGCTGCCCTGCCGCGACCCGACGCGGTCCGGGGTCTGCCCGCGGACCCGATGAAAGGCGCGCGAGAAGCTCCGGGTGCCGGAGCTGCCGCTGCCGCAGGGCAGGCCCGAGAGGGGTTCACCCCATCCGGCGCCCGCATCGGCCGCAATGACCCGTGCTGGTGCGGATCGGGGCAGAAGTACAAGAAGTGTCACGGGGCCTGAGCCGGAGTCGAGCCGCCGACATCGGGCTCGCGGTCATCGCCGCCGGATTCGCCGTCGCATTGGCCGGAGCCCTTGCCACCTGGCGCATCACGGTCCAGGGCGACCGCGATGAGCAGCGGCCGGCCGATGCGATCGTGGTGCTGGGCGCCGCGCAATACGACGGCCGTCCCTCGCCGGTCTTCCAGGCTCGGCTCGACCACGCCATCGAGCTGTGGCACAAGGGCTTGGCCCAGTGGTTCATTGTCACCGGCGGCAAACTGCCAGGCGACCGCACGACGGAAGCTGCCACGGCCCGCGCCTATGCCATAGACCATGGGGTGCCGGCCGAGAAGATCTTCGGCGAGGACAAGGCGCGCAACACGCTGACCTCGATGCGGTCCGTCTCGGTCCTGATGCGGGATCGCGGGCTGCACTCGGCGCTCTTTGTGTCGGACCCCGCGCACATGCTCCGCGTCCTGCGGTTGGCCGACGATCTGGACATCGATGCGTATGGCTCGCCTACGCGCACCTCACCCGTCCAGGATGATGACCGCGAGGTGGCGCTGGCGATCGCGCACGAACTGGGAGCGCTTGCCGTCTACTTCGCCACGGGCGGGGAGCTCTCGCCGGCCGATCCGGTGGGATCCGGCCAAGTCCACTAGTACGCCGAGGGCCTCGTCCATG
>JANYAA010000123.1 GCA_025355255.1 Chloroflexota bacterium
ACGCCAGCAGCCGCTTCAGGTCGTGCTGCATCATCGCGTACAGGATGCCCATGACGGCCGATGCCGCGCCCATCGCCAGGATGACTGCACCCCACCAATCGGGTCCTGCGCCAAGGATGTCAACCGCGAACCGGATGATCCCGTAGACGCCGACCTTGATCATCACGCCTGACATCACAGCTGACACGTGGGACGGGGCGACTGGATGGGCGCGGGGGAGCCACGCGTGGAGCGGCAGGGCGCCCGCCTTGGTGGCGAAGCCCGCGAGCAGGAGCACGAACACGACGTCCCGCGTGGCCGGTGAGAGGGCCGCCGCGGCCGTCCGCCAGGTGTCGAACTGCAGGTTGCCCCCCGCGCCCGATGCCAGCAGGGCGAAGCCCACGAGGATGGCCGCGGTGGCCACGTGGGTCATGGCGACGTACAGGTAGCCCGCCGACGCCACAGTCCGATTCGGCCGCAGCCCCACCACAAGCAGCGCGGACAGCAGCGCCATCAGCTCCCAGGCGAAGAGGAACGCGAACCCGTTGGCAGCGCCGAACACGAGGCCGATGCTGAGCAGGAATAGCGGGAAGGCTGCGCCCTCGGGCCGTGACCGCTCGTGCTGGCCGACGATGGAGAGGGCCGCCGCCGCCCCCGAGACACCCAGCGCAATCAGGAAGACGGCGCCGAGGCCGTCGAAGCGGATGTCGATGGACGCGAGCCCGGCAGGACCGATGTCCAGACGCGCCGCGCCTGGGGCAAACCCGGCGAGGATGGCGATGCCTGCGAGGGCCGCCGACACGCTGCCCGCGGCGGTGAGCGCCGGCGACATGGCGGCCGTGCGACGCACGACGGCGGCCAGCGCCGCCATGATCAGGGCGACCGCAGCCGTCGAGATCAGGACAGGGACCGCGGCACCAATGACGGCGTCCGTGGCGGGGACCAAGCTGCAGCTCCACTAGCGGGCCAGGCCGACCATGCGGCTCCGGCCGGCGTCTGAGGCCGGATGATCGCAGCGCCGAGGCGGCGAGTATACCGGCACCGTCTGCCGCCTCCGCTCGGGCGGTCCGTGCGACACTGCGCATCCCCATCCGGCGGCCATGGCGACATCGCTCGTCAGCCTCGCTGGTCATCCGCCCCCCCGTTTTGTCGCGCAGGTCCCGTGTCTCGCAGCGTCCGTCTCCGGCCTTGGCAGCACACCGCCCTCGCGCGGTTCGCCGCTTCGCCGCACCCCGACTTCCTCGCCGTTGCCACACCAGGCGCCGGCAAGACGACGTTTGCGCTGGCCGCGCTCCGGACCACGCTCGCGAAGCGGCCGGCCCGTGTCGTCGTGGTCGCGCCCACCGCACATCTCAAGCTCCAGTGGGCCGCGGCGGCCTCGGTGCTGGGGCTCCACCTTGATCCGGCGTGGACGCCGGCCGATGGGCCGATGCCGCCCGACATGCACGGCGTGGTGACCACGTACCAGCAGGTGGCGTTGTCGGCGGCCGCCATCCGGCCTGAGGCGAAGGGTGCGGTGGTGGTCCTCGACGAGATCCACCACGCTGGCGAGGAGCAGGCTTGGGGCGAGGCACTTCGGGAGGCGTTTGCCGGCAGCTCGCGGCGTCTGGCGTTGTCCGGCACGCCGTTCCGGAGCGACACGCGGGCCATCCCATTTGTGCGCTATGAGGCAGACGAGGCTGTCCCTGACTTTGAGTACGGCTATGGCGATGCGCTGCGCGATGGGCGCGTGGTACGGCCGGTGTACTTCCCGCGGATTGGCGGGGAGATGGAGTGGAGCGCGCCAGACGGGGCCATCCACGCTGCAACCTTTGACGACCAGCTGGCGATGCAGTTGGCCAACCAGCGGCTACGCACGGCGCTCTCGATTGACGGGGAATGGCTGCTCACGGTCATCCGCGAGGCTGCGGCCAGGCTTGAGCGGGTCCGCCGCCAGCAGCCTGACGCCGGCGGCCTCGTCATCGCGCTGGACCAGGAGCACGCCAAGGGCATCGCGCAGTTGCTGCGGCGCGAGATTGGCGTGTCAGCCACCGTGGTCACCTCAGACGATCCGGAGGCCTCGGCCAAGATCTCCGCCTTTGCGGTTGGCCACGAGCCTTGGCTGGTTGCCGTGCGGATGGTCAGCGAGGGCGTGGACATCCCGCGGCTGCGCGTGGGCGTGTACGCCACAACGGTCACTACTGACCTGTTCTTCCGCCAGGCGGTTGGCCGATTCGTGCGCTGGGTGCCCGGCATCCGCGACCAGCGCGCCTGGCTGTTCATCCCTGATGACCTGCGGCTACGGATCCGCGCGTCCGAGATCGCCGAGGCGCGACGCCACTCGCTGCGCCGGGACCGCCAGACCGATGACGGGATGGACCCCGACGCTGCTCGCCGAGCTGAGGCGGCCGAATTGGCGGCAGGCGAGCAGATGAGCCTCTTCGCTGCTCTGTCAGCCGTGGCCGTGGGCGCCGAGGGGTCCGACGCCGAGCCTTGGCACGAGCCGCTGCCCGACGAGTGGGAGACCGGCGCCGACCTCTCAGTCGAGTGGGAGCTTGGCCCGCCGCCACCGCTTGTCGCGCCGCCGGAGGGTGCCGCCGGGCTCACGCTGCGCCAGGCGAAGGACCGGCTCCGGATCGCCAATGCCGAGGCGGCCAAGGACATCGCCCGCGTCTCGCGCTTGAGCTATGCCGCCGTAAACCTGGAGCTCAACCGCTCAGCCGGGATCAAGCGCGTCACCGAGGCCACGGGCGGCCAGCTGCAGACGCGGCTCCAGGCGGCCCGGCGCTGGCAGTGGCGCCTGGGGCGGTAGCGCTCCGGCCCGCCCGCAGCTTGCCGAGTCGCGGCTCACCCCGTGGGTCATCGAGCGCAAGCCAGCACGTTGTGCGCACCCGGTGAGCCGACGGGATCCCGACCGGACCGCCGCGGCCGTCTGGAGCGTGAATGGCGCACCTCGTGGGTCACCATATGCTCGCGTGTGCCCTATGACGCACCCGGTGAGCCGAGCTGCGATGCGGGCCGCTCAGCCGCCGGCGATGCGGGCCGCTCAGCCGCCTGCGAGCAGCTCCGTCTTCGCCTGATCCATCTCAGCCTTCGCGGCAGCCGAGGGCACCGGGTACTGCGGGTTGATGTCCATGAGCGCGTCGAGGATCACCGAGGACGACGCTACGCGCATGAACCACTTGCGGTCAGCGGGGATCACATGCCACGGCGCGTCGTCGGTGCTGGTGTTCTCCAGCAGGTCCGCGTAGGCGTTCTGGTAGTCGTCCCAGTACTTGCGCTCGCGGGCATCGGCCGCTGAGAACTTCCAGTTGGCATTGGGCTGCTCGATGCGGTCCAGGAAGCGCTTGCGCTGCTCGTCTTTGGACACGTGGAGGAAGAGCTTGACGATCTTCGTGCCGTTGTCCGTCAGGTAGCGCTCCCAGTCGTTGATCTCGCGGAAGCGCCGCTTCCATACGTCGGGGCCTTTGGCGGCGGCGGGCATCCGCTCGCCCGCGAGGATCTCGGGATGGACGCGGACCACCAGCAGCTCCTCGTAGTAGGAGCGGTTGAAGATGCCGATCATGCCGCGAGCCGGGAGCCGCAGCGCCGCCCGCCAGAGGTAGTCGTGGTCCTGCTCGAGGGCTGAGGGCACCTTGAACGAGGTCACCTCCACGCCCTGCGGGTTAACCCCGCTCATCACGTGGCTGATGGTGCCGTCCTTGCCCGCGGCGTCCATCGCCTGGAGGATCACCAGGACGCTCCACGTGTCCTGCGCGGCCAGACGCGCCTGATAGTCCACGAGGGCTGTGACACCTTCGGTGAGCATTGAGGCGGCGTCCTCCTTGGCCACGAAGTCTGCCGTCGCGCCCGGATCCCAGTCCTTGGACGCAAGGTTCACCTTTTGGCCTGGCGCCACGCGCAGAGGCTCGACCAGCTTGCGGATCCGGTCGGCGTGCGTGTCGTCTGCCATGGCTGTCCCCTGACTTGGCGAGTTGGGCGCTGGACATCAGTATGGCCGGGCGCCGGACGCGACGAGACCCCTCCGTTGCGGGAGGGGCCTCGTGCCGAGTGCGAGGTGTCAGCCGGGGATCCCGGCCCGACGTTGCTTGGCGGTCAGCCCTCGGTCGTGGCCGCCTTGTTGCCGGCGACCTTGGTAAGGACGCCGTACAGGATGAACGCCACGATGAAGCCGACAACCCAGGAGTAGTCGGCGAAGGGCTTGAGGAAGGGGATCAGCCCGTTTGGCGGGAAGGGCCCCGTCGCCTTGCCGGCAGCGTCAAGCACGGAGTAGGAGCCGCCGATGGCGAACACGATGCCCACGAGGAGCGCGACGACCGCGATCCAGTTCCAGCCACTGGCGTACTGGTACTTGCCGTCCTTGCGATACAGGTCGGCAAGCGTCAGCGTCCTGTTGCGGATCCACCAGTAGTCGGCGATCAGCACCCCGGCGATGGCGCCCGTTGCGCCGCCGTACGTGTTGAGCCACGTGAAGATGTACAGATGCGGGTCGCTCAGCAGGTTCCACGGCATGATCAGGATGCCGATGACACCCGTGATCAGGCCGCCGGTGCGGAAGCTGATCCGCCTCGGGGACAGGTTGGAGAAGTCATAGGACGGGCTGACGATGTTGGCCGCAACGTTCACTGAGAGCGTCGCCACGGCGAGGGTGAACACCGCGAAGACGACCACTAGCGGGTTGTCGAACTTCGCGACGAGGGCGACCGGGTCCCAGATCGGGGCGCCGAAGACAACGGTGCTGGCCGAGGTCACGAGGACCGCGATCAGCGGGAACAGCGTCATGGTGGTTGGCAGGCCCAACGCCTGGCCAATGGCCTGCTCACGCTGGCTGCGCCCGAAGCGGGTGAAGTCCGGCATGTTCAGGGACAGCGTGGACCAGAACGCGATCATGCCCATGAGGGCCGGCGGGAAGATGCCGAACCAGAACTTGTCAAGGCTCCAGCCGACGGTGCCGTGATCCTGGACGAGCGGTCCGAAGCCGCCGGCGGAGTACGCCATCCAAATGAGCAGGAAGATCGCCACGACGAGGACGAACGGGGCCGCCCAGTTCTCGAACTTGCGGATGGCCTCCATGCCGCGCAGAACGATCAGGATGTTGAGCACCCAGAAGATGGCGAAGCTCAGCCACAGCGTCCACGGCTGGGCGGGGCCGACCAGGATCGGGAAGGACGCGGCGGTGCTCCACCAGGAGGTCTTGCCCAGCACCGCGCCAACGAGCGTGAAGATCGCGCCGCCGCCAATCCAGGTCTGGATGCCAAACCAGCCGCAGGCAACGAAGGCGCGGATCAAGGCGGGCAGGTTGGCGCCGCCCACGCCAAACGAAGCGCGAGCGAAGACCGGGAACGGGATGCCGTACTTGGTGCCGGCGTGGCTGTTGGCCAGCATCGGCAGAAGCACGATGACGTTGGCAATCATGATCGTCATGATGGCCTGGTACCAGGCCATGCCCAAGGCGACCAGGCCCGCGGCCAAGGTCCACGTCGCAACGTTGTGGGCCATGCCGATCCACAGGGCGACGTAGTTGTATGTGGTCCAGACGCGCTTTGCGATCGGGACAGGCGCGAGGTCCTCGTTGTGGAGCGCTGACGTGCCGAGAGCCGCGTCGACCTCGGGCCTGAGCTCCACTCGACCGTCCGCAAGGATGGTCTGCTCCGCTGCAGTCATTGAGCCTCCCTCCAGAAGGGTGATGACCGGTGCCTCGCACCGTTAGACAGGTCGGCGCTCCAGTCCTCCGATACCCGGGTTCCCTCCTAGCTGCATGACAATGGGCGTCATGCGTGGCACCGGGTTCCGGCGCGCGAGGCGCGCCGCGGGGATGAGCGTCGAGGTCGCCCGGGGACCGCGGGGGAGCAACGGGGCTGCGTGCGGTGGGCAGAGGCCAGCCGGGACTGCCGATCCGACATGCTGTCGGACCTGAGCGGCAGATCACCGGCCGAAACGCTGCGCACGTTCACCCTGGCACGGTCCTGACCTCGACGACTGGGCGTCGCGAGTGATGGCCCATATTGCACGGCGGCGCGGGCGCCTGTCTTGGCTTTTGTGCAACCCCGGGCTAGCGACCGGTCGGCTACGCGTCGGAGGGCGGCGCGTACCCCTCGGCGTCGTGCCCGCCGTGGTATTCGGACGCACGGCGGATGGCCGACTGTGCCACGATCCGGTCGCGCCGCAGGCCGCGGAAGTCGTCCAGCGTCGTCCAGCCGCGATCTGCGTTGCGCTCCAGAAACGCCGTCATCCCGGCGGTGAGGTTGCGGATGACGTTGGGGCCGATAGCGTGGTCCAGCATCGCGGCCGTGGCAACCTGTGCGGTGCCGCACCCGAGCAGGAAGTAATCCAGCGCGTGGGGCCAGTCGCTGATGCCCCCGATACCGCTGAACGCGCGATCGGGGAACGCCTGGGTCATCTGCGCCATCTTCGCCAGCGAGAGCGGCAGGATCGCCGGACCGCCCATGCCTCCGGAGCTCACGTAGCCGTCCACGTGGACCTCGAAGTCCAGCGTGTCCGGGTCTATGGGCGGCAGCGCCGGCCACGTGTTGGATGAGACGACGGCGTCCGCTCCGCCGCGGAACGTGGCCTCGGCCTCCTCCACGATGTTGGCCGTGGCCGGCGTCAGCTTGACCCAGACCGGCACCTTGGCGGCAGCCTTGACGGCCTGTGTGGACATCGAGCACAGGACAGGGTCCTTGCCCACGTTGGAGCCCATGTCCACGCGGTCCATGTGCGGGCAGGAGAAGTTCAACTCGATGGCGTCCGCGCCGGCGTCCTGAACGCCTTCGGTGAGCGTCTGCCAGGCGTGCAGTTCCTTGTCGTCACCTGAGCCCGCCATGATGGACGCCACCAAGATGCGGCTGGGGAACGCCTTCTTGATACGGGCGATCTGCGGCAGCCACCAGTCCATCGGCTTGTCGCTGATGAGTTCCCAGTTCCAGGACGCCATGAGGGTGGTGTCGGCGCGCTTGGCCATCGAAAGCCGCGTGCCGCCGTTGTCGGCGCGGAGGAACTTGGTCTTGGGGCCGGCCACATTGACCACAGGATGGAGCCCGATGGTCTTGGTGACCACCCCGCCCCAGCCAGCCTCGAAGGCCCGCAGGATGTTGCTCTCCGACTCGGTCGGCGGCGCCGAGGCGAGCAGGAACGGGTTCTCAAACCGGAGACCGGTGAAGGTGGTGGACAGGTCGGCCACGTCGGTTTCGTCCTCCTCAAGCCGCGTCACGCCCGCGGCGGGAAAGGAAGCATGGTGGTGCGGCGACAGGGTGTGGGCATAGGGCCGGTTGGCCCGTTCGGCATCGGGGCTACGCTGGTTCAGATCCGCGGCAACGCCGCCGACGGTACGGGAGCAGGGACATGGAGCACCGCAGGCTGGGCAAGACCGGCCGATCCGTCAGCGTCATCGGCTTTGGCGCGTGGGCGATCGGCGGCGACTGGGGCGGCGTGGACGAGGCCGCGGCCCTCCGGGCACTGCACGCCGCGGCCGATGCGGGCGTGGACCTGATCGACACCGCGGACGTCTACGGCGACGGGCGCAGCGAGCGGATCGTGGGGCAGTTCCTGCGCGAGCGTCCGGGCGAGTCCTTCTTTGTGGCCACCAAGATGGGCCGACGAGTGCGCCAGGATGTGGCCGAGTTCACGCCTGCGGCGTTCCGCGCCTGGAATGACCGCAGCCGCGAGAACCTCGGCGTGGAGCGGCTGGATCTGGTCCAGCTCCACTGCCCGCCCACGCAGGTGCTGTACATGCCGGAGGTCTTCGCGGACCTGGACGCCATGGTCGCCGAGGGGCGCATTGCCAACTACGGCGTGAGCGTGGAGAAGGTGGAGGAGGGGCTCAAGGCCATCGAGTTCCCGGGCCTCGCCGCCATCCAGATTGTCTTCAACGCGCTCCGCCAGCGGCCGGCCGAGCGGTTCCTCGCCGAGGCGCTCGGGCGTGATGTGGGCGTGCTTGCCCGCGTACCCCTCGCGTCAGGGCTGCTCACCGGCAAGCTCACGCGCGCCACCGCGTTTGCGGCTGACGACCACCGCCAGTACAACCGCCACGGCGAGTCGTTTGACGTTGGCGAGACGTTCGCCGGCGTGGACTACGAGACGGGTCTCGAGGTGGCGGAGGCGATGCGCGAGCTCGTCCCGCAGGGCGCCACGATGGCCCAGCTGGCGCTCCGCTGGATCCTCATGCACGAGGGCGTGACAGCCACGATCCCAGGCGCAAAGACGCCAGAGCAGGCGCGCTCAAACGCGGCGGCTGCCGATCTGGCGCCGCTGCCGGCGACGACGATAGAGCGGATTGCGGAGCTGTACGCCACGCGGATCAAGCCCCTGGTCCACCAGCGCTGGTAGACCAGGGCGCGGAAGGCGCCATCCGGGAAAGGGAGGTGCGGCGGTATCGTGCGCAGATGAGCAGCTACACCATCGCCGGTGCCATCCTCACCGAGCGCGAGCACACCGTCCCCCTTGACCATACGGATCCGTCGCGCGGGTCCATCACCGTGTTCACCCGGGAGGTGGCGGCACCCGACGGCGCCGACCGCCCGTATCTGGTGTTCCTCCAGGGTGGCCCCGGGTTTGAGGCCGCACGCCCCACCAGCCCGCTCACCGGCTGGATGGCGCGCGCCGTGCGCGAATACCGCCTCCTGCTGCTGGATCAGCGCGGCACCGGCCGCTCCACGCCGGTGGGGCCGGTTGTGCCGGGCGCCACGCCGCAGGAGCAGGCGCACTATCTGACGCTGTTCCGGGCCGACTCGATCGTCCGCGACTGTGAGGCCATCCGCCGCGAGCTCGGATCCGCGCCGTGGACCCTGCTGGGCCAGAGCTTTGGGGGGTTCACGTCGCTCACCTACCTCTCGATTGCGCCGGAGGGTCTTGCGGCTGCGCTCATCACCGGCGGCCTTGCGCCCGTGATCAACCGCTCCGCCGATGACATCTATGACGCCACGTGGAGCCGCGTTGCCGAGGCCAACGAGCGCTACTACGACCGCTACCCGGACGACCGCGCCCGGACCCTGACCGTCCACAAGCGGCTTGCCGCCGAGGACATGCGTCTGCCCAACGGGGATCGGCTGACGAGCCGGCGGTTCCGACAGCTGGGGATGTGGCTGGGCGACAGCGCGGGCTTTGAGTACCTCCACCACGTGCTGGAGCTGCCTGCGGGGTCAGCGGCGTTCTTGGCGGATGTTGAGGGGGCGCTGCGCTGGGAGCGCAACCCGATGTACGCGACGCTCCACGAATCCTCGTATGCAGACGGCGGCCCCACGCGCTGGTCCGCCCACCGGCTCACCCCGGCCGGGTTCTACGAGGGCGACATGTACAGCGCGGAGCACGTCTATCCCTGGATGTGGGAGGACTACGCCGGGCTCCGGCCCCACGCGGCCATCGCCGAGATCCTGGCCGAGCACTCGTGGCCGCGGCTGTACGACGAGGCGCGCCTCGCCCGCAACACCGTCCCCGTGGCCGCGACCATCTACATCGACGACGTCTACGTGGACCGCGTGTTCGCCATGGAAACGGCGGCGCTCGTGCCCAACCTGCGGCCCTGGATCACCAATGAGTACGCGCACAACGGCCTGCGGGCTGACGGCGAGCGGGTGGCGGGGCGGCTCATCGACATGGTCAAGGGCCGCGTGTGACCACCGACGCCCGGCGCGACATCGCGCTGCTGTTCACCACCCGCGTCCTGCGAATGTTTGGCTATGGCTTCTTGGCCGTGGTCCTCGTCCTCTACCTCGACGAGATCGGCCTGAGCGGTCCCGCGACCGGGCTGCTCCTGGGCCTTGCGCTGCTGGGCGACGCGGCGGTCTCGCTCTGGCTGACCACGCACGCTGACCGCATCGGCCGGCGCCGAGTGCTCGTCGTGGGCGCCCTCCTGATGCTGGCGGCCGGGCTTGCGTTCACGGCCACACCCTTGCTGCCCGTGCTGATCGTCGCCGCGACCATCGGGGTGATCAGCCCCAGCGGCAACGAGGTGGGGCCGTTCCTCGCCGTGGAGCAGGCGGCGCTCTCGCAGCTGGTGGACGACAAGGGGCGGACCACGCTGTTTGCGCGGTACCAGCTGACGGGGTCGCTCGCCAC
>JANYAA010000131.1 GCA_025355255.1 Chloroflexota bacterium
GGCTGACGCCGGCGCCGCTCCCGAGCTTGCCTGGGTGGGCGGCCATCGGGGGCTGGAGCGCTCGATCGTGCCGGAGGCGGGCATCCCGCTCCGGCGCCTCCTGCTGCGCTCGCTACGGTCGGCTGAGCGCGACATCCACCTCGTGCTGGATCCCGTTCGGCTGTTCTTGTCGATCCCACAGGCGCTGGCGATGCTGACTGCTCGCCGGCCGGCGGCGATCCTCACCACCGGCGGCTACGTCGCGATCCCGGTGCTGCTGGCGGCCACTGTCCTGCGCATCCCCAGCGTGCTCTGGGAGGGCAACGTGGTGCCCGGCCGGAGCGTGCGGTTTGTGGCGCGCCTGGCCACGGTTGTAGCTGTGAGCTTCGCCGAGGCTGGTGCGACGCTGGCCCGCCCGCACACGCTGGTCACCGGGACGCCGATCCGAGACGCCGGCGCCGTTGACCCGGACGAATCGCGCGCCCTCTTCGGCGCCAAACCCGGCGAGCGGATCCTGCTGGTGTTTGGCGGCTCGCAGGCCGTGCGCCGGTTCAATGAGGCTGTTGCAGCAGCGTTGCCGCGGCTGGTGGAGCGGATCCGCGTGGTCCACGTCACGGGCGACGACGGCTATGCCGCCGCGCTCACCAACCGCGAAGCCCTGCCCGGGCCGCTCCGCGACCGATACCGCCCGTATCCGTTTCTCCGCGCCGAGATGACCGCAGCGCTGGACGCCGCTGATCTTGCCGTGGGCCGGGCCGGCTCGTCCACGCTGGCCGAGGCGGCTGCGTTTGCGCTGCCGATGATCGTGGTGCCGTACCCGCACGCGGGGGGCCACCAGCGCCGCAACGCGGAGGCGTACGCGGCGACCGGGGCAGCGACGCTCGTTGATGACGCAGACTTCACACCGGCCCGGCTGCTTGAGCTGGCCGGGTTGCTGGCTGATCCGGCGGCCCACGCCCGAATGTCGGCCGCCGCCCGCGACGCGGCTCGACCGCATGCCGCGGACGCCGTCGCCGATCTCGTGCTGGCCCTGGCGACAGGGTCGTCTATCCCCACCCAGGCAGACATGGACGCGGTGTCCCGCGGAGGTTTCCGATGACGGCCAAACGCTGGCGCATGCCCGCGCCCACCCGCGCCCTGAGCGCCAAGCGCTGGCCGAAGCTGCGGCTTGGGCTCTGGCGCCCGATGCACGGCTGGCCGGTATGGTGGCGTCCATGACAGATGCCGCCGGGTTTGAGGCCGTGGCCATTGCGGCCGACCTGGCGAGGCGGATCGGCGTGCGCGCGGTGCGCGATGAGCCGATGGCCGCCCACACGACCATGCGCGTCGGGGGCCCCGCCGACCTCTTCGTCACGGCGCACAACGCGTTTGAGCTGCGCGGCCTCGCCCGCTACGCCCGGCCGCGCGGCATCCCGCTGTTCCTGCTGGGGCGGGGGAGCGACCTTGTCGTGTCCGACGCGGGGATCCGCGGGCTGGTGGTGCTGATCCGCGCGGAGACCACGCGCGTTGACGGCGAGCGCTACACGGCCGATGCCGGCGTGCCGATGGCGCGCGTGGCCACGGAGGCCCAGAAGGCCGGGCTGGGCGGCCTCGAGTACGCGCTGGCGATCCCGGGCTCCGTGGGCGGTGCCGTCTGGGCCAATGCAGGGGCGCAGGGCGGCGAGACGGCCGCGGTGCTGGAGGAGGCGACCGTGCTCCTCGCGGACGGCACGGAGGCTGTGCTGCCGGCGGCGGACCTGGGCTTCACGTACCGGCACAGCCGCTTCAAGGACAACCCTGGCGAGATGGTCCTTGCCGCCGTGTTCCGCCTTCGGGCCGACGAGCCTGCCGCTATTGCCGCGCGGCTGGACGAGATACGCCGCTGGCGCCGGGAGCACCAGCCGCTCGGACAGCCGTCGGCCGGCAGCGTGTTCCGCAACCCGCCGGGAGACTCGGCCGGGCGGCTTATCGATTCGATCGGCTTGAAGGGCCGTCGGATCGGCGGTGCGGTTGTGTCGCCCAAGCACGCCAACTTCATCGTGAACGACGGGCACGGCACGGCGGCGGATGTGCGCCGCCTGGCCGATGTGGTGCGCGCCGAGGTGTTTGCGCAGACGGGTGTGGCCCTGGTGGCCGAGATCGAGTTCGCCGGCGACTGGTCGGCGTGGGTCCCCGAGGAGGCCGCCTGATTCCCGTTCCGCCGCTGGGTCACGTCCCCGCCGCCACACCCATCGCGGTGGTCTTCGGTGGGCCGTCCGCGGAGCACGACGTCTCCATCGTGTCGGGCACGGCCATCGCCGATGCCCTGCGCGGGGCGGGCTACCCGGTGGCGTGCTGGCTCATCGATCTGGGCGGCGGCTGGTGGCGCCTGCCGGCGGGGCATCGCCGAGATGGCCGCCCGCAAGCCGTCTACGACAACCCAGCCGAACTCCGCGCCGTTGGCCCCACCGAGGCGTCCGAGGCACTGGAAAGTCTGGCCGCGCAGGCCGCCCCGCCGGTAGTGTTCCTGGCGCTGCACGGCCCGTTTGGCGAGGACGGCACCGCGCAGGCGCTGTGCGAGGCGGCTGCCCTCGTGTACACGGGCCCGGGCGTCACCGCGAGCGCCATCGGCATGGACAAGGCCGTGTTCAAGCGCTTGGTCCGCGGGCTGGGGCTGCCCGTGGTGGACTGGCTGGAGGTGCGGGCCACGCGCTGGGTCCGCGAGCCCGACGCCGTGCTGTCCGAGATCGAGGCTTTTGCCGCCGAGACCGGCGAGCCGCGGCTGATGGTGAAGCCTGCCCGTCTGGGCAGCTCGCTGGGGATGACGCTGGCCCACGGCGCGGAGGAGCGCAGCGGCGCCATCGCTGCCGCACTGCGCTATGACGACCTGGTGCTCGTGGAGCGCTACCTAGTCGGCGCCCGCGATCTCGAGGTCTCGGTCATCGGCAATGATCCCGATGCGCTCGAGACCTACGGCCCGGGCGAGATCGTGTCGGGGCACGAGTTCTACGATTACGAGGCCAAGTACACCCCTGGCCTGTCGCGCACGCTGACTGCAGCCAACGTGACGGCGGAAGAAGGCGCCCGCCTTCGCGCGCTGGCAGCCGCGGCCTACACGGCGATTGGCTGTGAGGGGTTTGCGCGCGTGGACTTCCTTGTCACGGCCGATCAGACCGTCATCTCCGAGATCAACACGATCCCCGGGTTCACCCCCATCAGCCTGTTCCCGGCGCTGCCCGCCGCGGCCGGCTACGACTTCGCCGCCGTCTGCTCGCGTGTGGTGGATCTGGCCCTCGCCCGCGAGGCGGCCCGCGTCCGGCACCGTCTCACCCCCGAGGACCTCCCGCGGTGAGCTGGCGGGGGAGCGGCGAACGCGGCCAGCGTGGGTCGAGCAAACGGCGGTCCGGCGTGCGTCCGCTCACGCCCCGAGCGGGCTATGTCCCGTCGTCGCGCTGGAGGTCCAAGAGCCGCATCCGGCGCGTCTCCGCGGGCATCGCGCCCGCCCGCGTCGGTGCTGTGCTGGGTCTCGTTGCGGCGATCGTCGGGCTCTACGCCGTCACCACGGCTGATGCGTTTGTGATCCGGCAGACCCAGGTCACCGGCTCGGTCTGGACCACGCAGGCCGACATTGTCGCCGCGCTGGCCGTGCCTTCCGCCCAGAACGCCTTCGAGCTGTCAACCGCCGAATTGGCTGGCCGCCTCGCGGCCGTCACCGCGGTGCGGTCAGCATCTATCCGCATCGTGCTGCCGGATACGCTCGCGATTGCGGTCACGGAGCGCGAGCCGCTCCTCGCCTGGGAGGTGGGGACCCACCGCTACCTCGTGGATGCCACTGGGCTCCTGTTCGCGGAGCTTCGGGCCGATGCCGATCCCGCTGCTGTCGCCGCTCTCCCGCTGGTGGTGGACCTGCGCAACGCCGATGTGGCGCTCGCCACTGCGTCGCATGTTGACGCGGTCACCCTTGATGCCGCCCTGCGGCTTGGCTCGCTCACCCCCTCCGACCTCGGCAGCTCCGCGAAGCTGCTGGCCATCCATCTCGACGACACCGACGGCTTCAGCATCACCTCGTCTCCCGCGGGCTGGACCGCCGTGTTCGGCTTCTACACACCCACGCTGCGCACCACTGACCTTGTGCCGGGACAGGTCCGGCTGCTGCGGAGCCTGATCCTCGGACGCGAGGCCCACGTCC
>JANYAA010000133.1 GCA_025355255.1 Chloroflexota bacterium
ACCGTGCGCACGGTGGGCGTATCGGTCACCAGCTCGTCTGAGATCACCACGACGCAGGGCCTCCTGACGCTGCTCCTGCAGCAGCGTCACGGCACCAACGGCACCAACGACGACTTCTCGATCACCAGCCAGTCCCAGCTGCTCTCGACGTTCTCATCGATCACGGGGCTCCTGACGGTGCTGCTGGGCGGCATCGCCTCGATCTCGCTGCTCGTGGGCGGTATTGGGATCATGAACATCATGCTGGTCTCGGTTCGCGAGCGCACCCGCGAGATCGGCATCCGCAAGGCGATTGGCGCGCGGAACAGCGACATCCTCCTCCAGTTCCTGGTGGAGGCGCTGGTCCTCTCGCTCCTTGGCGGCGCGATCGGCATCGTGCTCGGTGTCGGCGCCTCGGCGCTCATCGGCCAGATTGCGGGCTGGGGCTTCATCTTCAACCCGCTGACGGTAGTTGTCGCAGTAGCCTTCAGCCTCGGCGTCGGCGTGGTCTTCGGGGTTTGGCCCGCGCGTGCGGCCGCCCGCCTCGATCCCATCACCTCTCTTCGCTACGAATGATCCACACCTCACGGCACCATCTAGGAGCTTCCCGATGACGTTCGATCCCAACGCCCCCGCCGGCAACCCCAACCCACAGGACGGCAGCGGCCGGCCGCAGCCCGCCCGTCCGCAGGTTCCCTCGTTCATCCCCCCGTCGGTGGCCGCGAAGGCTGCCAACCCTGAGCCGAAGAAGTCCAAGACCTCGGCGATCGCCATCGCGCTTGTGGCAGCGCTCGTGATCGCAGCCGCTGGTCTTGGCTTTGCAGGCGGACGCCTCACCGCCCCTGCCGCACCGGGTCGCGGCAACTTCGGCAACGGCGGCAACGGCGGGTTCCAGCCCGGCGCCAGCGGCGTCCCAGGCGGGAACCGCGGCGGCTTCGGCGGCTTCGGCGGCGGCAACATCGCGCTTACCGGCACCGTCACCGCCCTGGCCAACGGCACCATCACCCTTCAGACGTCGGCCGGCCAAAACGTGACGGTCGAATTGCCGGCCGGCGTGACCTACCATGCACAGGCCAGCGCGGCGACTACGGATGTCTCGGTCGGCTCCAGCGTTGAGATCACGGTGAAGACCGGTGGCCGCCCTGAGGCCTCAGGTGCCCCCGGCGGCAACCCGGCCCCCGGCGGCAACGGAGGGTTCACGATGTCCGCCACCGACATCCTCGTCCTGGGCAAGTAGCCCGGGAGCGCCCTCACGTGACCGACACCCAGTACCCGACCATGGGCGACATCAAACCGGTGCCCTGAGGATCCGATGCACCTGCTTCTGGTTGAGGACGACGAGCGTCTCGCCCGAGCCCTGACCCGCCTTCTTGAGGAGGACCGCCACATCGTCGAGCATGCGCCCGACGGTCGGACGGGCCTCGAGTTGGCAACGGCCATGGACGGGCTTGACGCGGTCATCCTCGACATCGGGCTACCGGACATCTCGGGTCTGGAGGTGGCGCGCCGTATCCGCAAAGCTGGCCTCGATGTGAGCATCCTGATGCTCACGGCCCGTGACACGGTGAACGACCGGGTCCTGGGGCTGGACGCAGGTGCAGACGACTACGTCGTGAAGCCCTTCGCCTACCAGGAGGTTGCCGCCCGGCTGCGGGCGCTCGCCCGACGGGCCGAACCGGGACCTCGGCGCGCCGAGCCCAAGCTCCAGGCCGGGGCGATTGTGCTGGACGAGGCCGCCCGCCGCGTCACCGTCAACGGGCGCACCGTGGAGCTCTCGCCGCGCGAGTTTTCGCTGATTGAGGCGCTGCTCCGCCATACGGGTCGCGTCCTGTCGCGCGACCAGCTGCTGGACCACGCCTGGCCGTTCAGCGTGGCGGTGACACCCAACGCGGTGGACGCGTATGTCCACTACCTGCGGACCAAGCTTGGCGAGGCCGGGGCGCAGATCGAGACCGTGCGGGGTGTCGGCTACCGCCTCGACGCCACGCCTGGCGGCGCGCGCGCCGGCGTGGAGCAGGCTGCCGATGGCTGACGGCGTCTCCATTACGCGTGTCGATGACGGCGCCGAACACGCCGCTCTCGCAGATGAGGCGCGGCTGATCCGTCGCGTCCGGCTGCGCCTTGTTGCGTGGAGCGGCCTCTCCACGCTGCTGGTGCTCGCCGTGCTGGGCGTTGCGCTGTATGCGGCGGTTGCCAGCACCCTGGCGGCCGCTTCCGCGACACAGCTGCAGAATCGCGTGCGGCCCATCGTGGCGGCCCTGTCGGGCACCGTTCCGTCGCCCAATGACCCGCGAAGCCAGCAGGGCTTCCTGTTTGGGTCTGGCAACACGCTGCTCTACATCTTCGATGCACAGGGCAAGCCCGTGCAGCTTGGCGACCGGCCCATCGCCGTTCCTGAGGGGCTGCCCGACACGGGCGGCCTGGCGGCTGCGTCGGCATCCGCGGACGGTACGGACACCAGGATGGCCACGCTCACGCTCGCGTCCACGCCCGCTCGGGTGGTGCCCGTGCGCGTCCTCACCCAGGGCGTCGTGGCGCAGGCCGATGGCAACACGTACTACCTGCAGGTCATTCAGGACCGCTCCACCGAGGTTGAGACGCTTGATGCGCTCCTGCTCGTCCTGCTCGTGGGCGGTCTGCTCGTGGTCCTTGTCGCCTTGCTCTTCGGCGCCGTCTACGCGCAGCGTGCGCTCGTGCCCATTCGCCAGTCGCTCGCAGAGCAGCGGACCGCGCTGCGTCGCCAGCGCCAGTTCGCCGCTGATGCGTCGCACGAGCTGCGCACGCCGCTCACCGTCATCCGGTCCTCGGTGGAGCACCTGCAACGCCACCCGGAGCGGCGCGTCGGCGATCAGCGCGAGGCGCTCGAGGACATCGAGGCGGAGGTGGGGCACCTTGGCTCGCTCGTGGACGACCTCTTGATCCTGGCCCGCTCCGACTCCGGGACGGTGGCGCTGGAGATGGGCGAGTTGGACCTGGGCGATGTGGCGTTTGAGGCGGCAGGCGCGTTTGAGCGGACGGCGTCCGAGCGCGGCGTGACCATCGGCGTTGACCCGGAGCCCGCGATGGTCCGCGGTGACGCGGCGCGCCTCCGCCAACTCGTGATGATCCTGGTGGACAACGCCGTCCGGCACAGCCCGCGGGGCGGCCGCGTTGACGTCACGGTACGCGCGGCAGGTCGGGTCGCCTCGGTTGAAGTGGCCGACCAGGGTCCCGGCGTCCGCGAGGAGGACATGCCCCACGTCTTCGACCGGTTCTGGCGGGCGCCTGGCGCGCCGTCCGGCGGCACGGGCTTGGGGCTGGCGATCGGCCGCTGGATCGCCGACACCCACGGCGGGCGGATCGGCGTGGCCAATCGGCCCGAGGGTGGCGCAATCTTCCGCGCGGAGATCCCGTCAGCCGAACCGGAGCAGGCCGCCGGGTCCGGCTGAGCCGCGCGCCGCCACCCTGACACGCATCTGGATGAAGACCTCATCAATCGGCCACTGTGGCACCCGGAATCACGGACATTCGCCCTGAACTCAACGAGTCCGAGCATCACGTGCACAAGCGGGTGGAGTCTTCATTCATCGACCACTGCCAGAGGCGGCGGACCGCCAGGCGCGGCGGCGCGGCGGTGCGGCATCGCCGGTCGGTCAAGGCGCCGCGTGGTACCCTTCGGCCGTCCTTCAGAGCCAGTCCTGTGAGGCTGGCATAGCGGTCCTGTGAGGCCGGGTAGGAGGCTGATGCACGTGCGCATGTCCGCGCCTGCGGCGAATTCCCGCCGCGGCCTGCCGGGGTCCTTGTGACCGTCCCACCGTTGCCAATTCGCCCTCCGCTGCCGCGCGCCGACGCGATCGTCGACCCGCGCGTGGGCGATTCGGGTCCCGCGCTGCTTGCGCTTGAGGACGGCACCACGTTCGCCGGCATTGCTTTTGGGGCACCCGTCGCGTCCGGCGGGGACCTCGTGGTGAACACCTCGCAGACCGGCTACCAGGAGATTGCCACCGACCCCTCCTACGCGGGCCAGGTGGTGGTCATGACGTACCCGCTGATCGGCAACTACGGCCGGCTTCTCGCGGACGACCAGAGCGAGCGCCCCTGGCTGCGCGGTCTGGTGGTGGCCAACGCCACGGCTGCCGTGCTCGACGACGCGCGCCAGCTGGCGACGATGCTGCGCACCCACGGAATCCCG
>JANYAA010000143.1 GCA_025355255.1 Chloroflexota bacterium
ACTTGCTCTTCGCAGGATCTAGGTCGTCGTCGTAAATGATGACGACGCTCCCCACCTGCGAGACGGTGACTGTTGCTCCATCGGCCGGACTCGCCTTGACCACCGAAGCGTGGGCGAACACGGGTGCCGCGAGGGCGGAGGCGGCGATAGTCCCTGCGACGAGCGCTCGGGCGTAGGCGGCGAGATGCATGAGTGCGGAGTCTAATGGCGCTATCCGGAAGTTGCCGCCGAGGCATCCGCGCCGCGACCCCGCACGAACACAGAGTTGAACGTCACCCACCTCGGAGCGCCCGCATGACCGCCCTCTCGCCCGCCCCCATCTCCTTCCCCGAAGGCAGCTACGTGCCCGGCGCCTGCAACATCGGCGCCTTTGAGATCCGCCGCCGCCGCGCGTTTGGCATCGTGGGCGTGGTGATTGGTGTGCTGCTGGCGCTGGTCATGCTCGTGACAGGCGCACCACACCTCCTGCGCCTGCTCCTATTGTTCCCGTTCTGGGGCGGCGTGTTCTCGCTGCTGCAGGCTCAACGGCGGTTCTGCGCGGGGTTCGCGATGGCGGGAGTTGCCAACTTCGCGGACTCGGACGAAGGTCGCCGCTCGGTGGCGGACGAGGCCGCGCACAAGGCCGACATGATGGCCGTCCTCCGCATGACCCGCGACTCGTTCATCGTGGCCGCGGTGATCACCGCGGTGCTGGTGATCCTGCCGCTCTAGCGCTCGTTCGTCGCACGGACCGCGGACCGGGTCGCCGGCCCCGTTGGCACCAAGCGCGCTCCGGGCTGCAACCCAACTACAATCGCCGGACCATCCCGCCCCGAGGTCGTGCCCCGCATGTCTGTGCCCGTCGTCGAGTTCACCGACGAACGCCTGCCCAACGGCCTCCGCCTCATCGTGGTGGAGGACCATCTGGCGCCCGTTGTCGCCGTCAACCTCTGGTACAACGTCGGCTCGAAGAACGAGGTGGAGGGCAAGACCGGCTTCGCCCACCTGTTTGAGCACGTCATGTTCCAGGGCTCGGCCAACGTGGGGAAGGCGGAGCACATGGCCCTGGTCCAGGCTGCCGGCGGAACCCTTAACGGCTCCACCTGGCTGGACCGGACCAACTACTACGAGACCATGCCGTCGCACCAGCTGGAGCTTGCGCTCTGGCTAGAGGCAGACCGCATGGGCACGCTGCTCGATGCGCTGAGCCAGGAGAACCTCGACAACCAGCGCGAGGTGGTCAAGAACGAGAAGCGCTGGAGTTACGACAACCGCCCGTACGGCAGCTGGAACGAGAAGATCCTCCAGCACCTGTTCCCCAAGGAGCACCCGTACTACCACCCCACCATCGGGTCCATGGAGGACCTGGACGCCGCGTCCGTTGACGATGTGAAGTCCTTCTTCGCCACCTGGTACGCGCCGGACAACGCGGTGCTCAGCGTGGTGGGGGACTGCGAGCGTGATCAGGTCCGTGCCTGGGTAGACCGCTACTTCGGCCCCATCCCGGCCAACGGCTCGTTCCCGGCGCTGCCCGACATGTCGCTTCCCCCGGTCATCGGCGAGGAGCGCCGCGAGGTTGTGGAGGACAAGGTCCCGCTGCCGCGCATCTACATCGGCTTCCGGGCTCCCGTCTTCGGGTCTACCGCGCTTGACGCGCTGGACATCGCCGGCCAGCTGCTCAGCGGCGGCAAGGGCTCCCGACTCCAGCGTCGGCTGGTGCGAGAGGATCGCATCGCCCAGGACGTCGCCATCTTCACGCTCCCGTTCACGGGCGGCGCGTCGGTCTGCGTCGGCTGGGCCACGGTCCGCCCAGGAGTGGACGTGGCCACGGTGGAGGCCGCCTACCTCGAGGAGCTGGAGAAGCTGGCAACCGAGCCGCCCACTGAGGACGAGCTGGCCCGCGCGAAGGCGCTCACCGAGGCCGATGAGCTGGGTGGACTGTCGCGTGTGGAGGAGCGGGCGGACCGCCTCTCGATGTACGCCACGCTATTCGATGACCCGGCGCTGATCAATACGATGCTGCCGCGATACCTCTCAGTCACCGGTGAGCAGATTCGCGATGCCTGTCGGGCGGTGTTCCGTGCCGACAACCGCGTGGTCCTGACCTATGTGCCGGTGGCAGGCGAGACGGAGGCCCCGGCATGAGCCCGCGCGACGGCATGATCACGCAGCGCCCAGAGCCCGGCGCCCCGCGGCCCTACGAGTTCCCGGCGACGCTCCGGGCCAGGCTGCCAAACGGCCTCGCCATCGCCGTCACGCCCATGCCGGGCCGCGCGCTCATGGCCGCCTCGCTGCTCCTGCGCTGGGGCGCATCCGACGAGCCTGCCGACAAGGCAGGCGCCACGGTCCTGGCCACGCGCGGCCTCACAGAGGGCACGGAGCGCTATGAGGCCATCGCCCTGACGGAGGCGGCTGAGCGTCTTGGCGCTTCGGTCCACGCCGAGGCGGGCTGGGACGCCATCTCGGCGGGCTTTGACGTGCCGGCCACGCGCATGGGCCAGGCTATGGATCTCCTGGCGGAGATCGTGCGGCGGCCCACGTTCCCCGCGCACGAGATCGAGCGCATCCGCGACGAGCGCCTCACGGACCTTATCCAGGCCAAGGCCGATCCCCGTCGACGCGCGGATGAGGTTTTCGCCAACACGATCTACGCGGCAGAGTGCCCGTATCGGCGGCCGGCCGGCGGTGCCGCGGCCACGGTTGAGGGCATCACCGCTGACGACCTGCGGGTCGTGCACAAGGGCTTTGCCGGCCCGCAGCGCGCAGCGCTCATCGTGGCGGGCGACGTTGATCCCGACGAGGTGGTGGCCGTCGCCACGCAGCTGTTCGGCGACTGGTCCGGCGGCGGTGTTGGCGGACCGGCGCCCCTGGACACACCTGCCGAGAGAACGCGCCGCGTCCGTGTCGTCCATCGTCCCGGTGCCGTGCAGACGGAGATCCGCCTCGGCCATCCTGGGCTGCCGCGCCGCACGCCGGACTACCACGCGGTCACCGTCATGAGCGCCATCCTGGGGGGGCTGTTCAACTCGCGGCTCAACATGAACCTGCGCGAGGAGAAGGGCTACACCTACGGCGCCGGCGCCGGCTTCGACATGCGCCGCGGCCGGGGCCCGTTCTCCGCCCGTGCGGCGGTGAACACCGAGGTCACCGTCCCGGCCATTGTGGAGACGCTCAAGGAGCTGGACCGCATCCGCGAGGAGCCCGTCACGGACGCGGAGTTGCGGGCTGCACGGGACTACCTCATCGGCGTCTTCCCGCTGCGGTTTGAGACGCCTGGCCCTGTTGTGGGGTCGCTCGCCAGCCTCTACCTCCATGGCCTCCCGGATGACGAGCTGGCGACCTATCGCGCCCGCATCGAAGCTGTCACAGCCGACGACGTCCTGCGCGTTGCGCGGGAGCACATTCGTCCCGAGGAGGCCGCCCTGATCCTCGTTGGCGACCACGATCAGTTCGGGACGGACCTCGAGGCGCTCAACCTTGGCCCCATCACGGTGGACACCGACGATGTGCCTGCCGAGGGTTCTGGCGATGCGGCCGTGGAGGCCGGTCCGCTGGACGGTGGGGAGTCAGCCGACGGCCGCTGAGGAACCCCCGGCGGCCCTCGCGCAAACGGCGGCGTCCAGCTGGCTGGCAGGGCGGGTCCCGGCGCTTGCGTTTCCGGCGTTTCGCCGGTTTATCTTCGGCGCCTTCCTCGGCTCGAGCGGCGGCTTCCTGCAGAGCACAGCACAGGGCTGGCTGGTTCTGGGCCTGACCAACTCGCCAGCAGCCCTTGGGCTCATCTCCGCGCTGGGCTATACGCCGATCCTCGTGCTCTCGATGTTCGCTGGCGTCGCCGCCGATCGAGTTGACCGACGCCGACTGCTCGTATCCACGCAGCTGCTCGCATGCGCCACTGCGCTCGCCTTGGCCATCCTCGCCACAACCGGCGTGGTGCAGTTCTGGCATGTTGCGGTGCTGGCTGTGGTGGGCGGCATCGCTGTTGCGGTGCAGAACCCGGCGTACCAAGCCGTGGTCTCGGCCCTGGTCAGTCGCGAGGCGCTCGGCAGCGCCGTGGCGCTGAACTCCGCGCAGTACAACCTCTCGCGGATCATCGGGCCCGCCATTGCGGGCGCCATCATCGGCATCGGCGGGCTCTTCATCGCGTTCTGGGGCAATGCGGCCGCGCTTGTGGGCGTCGCGTGGATCTATGCGGGGCTGCCCAAGGCGCCCGCCGGCACGCTGCCGAGAGCGAGCATGTCGATCTGGAGCAACGTGCTTGACGGCGTGCGCTTCGTGGGTGGTCGCCGCGACCTCGCCGCGCTGGTGCTGTTGACGGCGCTGCCCGCCCTCACCCTGCTCAACTACCTGGTGCTGCTCCCGGTGTACGCCCGCGATGTCCTGGGGATTGGCGCACCGGGGCTGGGGCTCTTGAGCGGCGGCATCGGGATCGGGGCCCTGATTGCCGCGTTCAGTCTGGCGGCGTTCCGCCCCTCCGGCGGCAGCGGCCGTTCCGTCCTGCTCTCGCTGGGCACGATGGCGCTGGCGGAGAGCGTGTTTGCGGTCTCGCGCGTCGTCCCGCTCTCGCTTGCGGCCCTCGCCGTGATGGGCGGCTGCCAGGTCATGTACTACGCCACCAGCAACACGCTCATCCAGGTGCTCGCCCCGCCGAGCCTGCGAGGCAGGGTATTGAGCCTGTACATCTTGGTGTCCACCGGGCTCATCCCGTTTGGCAACCTCATCGGCGGGTTTGTGGCGGAGCGCGCCTCACCAACAACGACGCTGGTCCTGGCGTCAGTGCTCACCCTCACTGGCGTGGTGGCAACCGCCGCGCTGGTACCGGAGCTCCGCGCGCTGACGCGGCCGTCGGCCCCGCCACCTGCAATGGGGAATTCGGAAAAGAGCTCGCCACAATCTTGAAACCTTCAGGCGGCATCGTGCCTCGGGCAGAGTGAAGGCGGCCGACAGCCCAGTCGGCGCCGCGTCCCGACGTCACTAGGAGCACCCACCACGATGTCACTTCTCCCGCGTATCCTCCGCCCCTCGGCAGCCGCCGTTGTGGCTGTGGCATTTGTCGCCGGCGCGGCGCTGGCGACAAGCTCGTTCGTCGGTGGCGGTCTGCACGCCCTCAACAGCGATCCGGCAGCCAACGCGGCCGTCGTTGCCACCGCTGACCCGGCCACGGCCGAGCCCACCTTTGACCCGACCGCCACCGCGGAGCCCGTCGCGACGGCTGAGCCGGTCGAGACGGCCGAGCCCGTCGAGACGGCTGAGCCGTCCGATGCCCCCGAGGCCACCGCCGACCCCCGCGCCACCTCCGAGCCGTCTGATGGACCGGACGAGGACGCCCAGGGCGACGATGCCAACGAGCAGCAGGGCGACAACAGCCAGGCTGGCGATATCCAGGGTGAGCACAGCTCCACCGGCGCTGCAACCCCCAAGGCCGACGGCTCGCACGACGGCCAGGGTGGCGGTCACGACGGCCAGGGTGGCGGTCACGACGGCAACGGCAGCAACGGCGGCGGCGACAACGGCAGCAACAGCGGCGGCGACAACTAGGCCGATCCGGTACCGAGGGGCATGACCTCTGATCTGCGATGGAATTCGCGCAGGTCCGCGATGATGGGGGCAGGCGTCCACAAGGCGCCAGCTGCCGCATCGGCTTCCTCGCGACTCGCACGCACCTTGGAGGTCAGGCCCACGGACGTCAGGGCAGCAGCGCAGGCCGAAGAGGAACCGAACGATGAGCAGCGAGTCGTGCAGGCCGTGTTGGCTGGCGATCGCGATGCATTTCGAGGTCTCGTGGACCGCGAAGGGCCATCGGTCGTCTCAGCCTGCGCCCGCGTGCTCGGGGATCGCTCAGAGGCCGAGGACGTTGCGCAGGAGGCATTCGTGATCGCGTATCGGTCACTGTCCACCTGGCGGTCCGAGGGAACGTTCGGGGCCTGGGTCTCGCGCATCGCCGTCCGCCTGGCGGTGCGGCGCGCAGGCCAGCGCAAGCGTGTCACATGGCTCGATCCGCTCGCGGCCGAGGGCGACTTGCCCAACCAGGAGCGGTTCCGCCTGGGCGGTGCTAACGACGCGGTTGACCCCGCCCATCACTACATCCGCCAGGAGCGCGACGCCCATTTGCGCGCTGCCGTGGCAACACTTGATGAGCCGTACCGCGAGGTTGTGACGCTGCGGTTCTTCGCCGAGCGGTCGCTCGCGGAGATCGCCGAGGTCACAGATCGGCCGGTTGGCACCGTGAAGACACACTTGCATCGGGGTCTGGCGCGTCTGCGCCGCACCCTCGAGGAGCACGACCGATGAGCCCGTACGGACGCGACAACGCGCCGCGACCATTTACGCCAGGCGAGCTGGAAGGCGTCGATGACGTTGCGCCGGATGAGCTGCTGGTGCTTGGGCGCGTCGCCCGCGACCTTGAGGCGGTCGCTGAGCGAGGTGGCGTACGGCCGAGTCCGGACTTCGCGGATCGGGTGATGCGCGCCATTGCGGCTGAGCCGTCGCCGGCCCCGGCGTGGGCGGCTGGGCTCGCCGTGCGCCGCCACTCGCTGCGTGCGATGGTCGCCTCTTTCCGCGATGCCGTCCGCGTCAGCTTCGGGACAGGCTTCCCGATCGCCGTGCGCGCCCAAGCGCTGGCGCTGGTCCTCACGGTCACCGCGGTGGTGGCCACGGGGTCCGGGGTGGCCACCGTTGGGGCGGTGCACCTGCTGAGCGGCAACCCTCCGTCGGGCTTCCCGGATGCCACATCACAGCCCGTCGTCACGATTGCTCCTGAGACACCCGATGGCAGCCTCGACCCGTCGGCGGTTAGTGCGTCGCCGGACATGAGCGAGCCCGGTGAGCCGTCGGTGTCGCTCCTCGCCGAGCCGGCCGG
>JANYAA010000181.1 GCA_025355255.1 Chloroflexota bacterium
GCCAAGATGGCGTCGTACACCTTGTCGTAGTTAAGCTTGTGGAAGAAGTTGATCGTTGACTCGGCGATGGCCCCGTTCATCGATGCGGTCGCCAGCAGCGCGGGCGCCACAAAGAGCGCGTACGGGATCTGGGAGCCGTCGGGCCCGGCGACCGTGCCGATCATCCCGCCGATGCCCAGCCCCACGGACAGCAGGTAGAACAGCGGCTCAAAGAACCCCGACACGATCACGGTCCAGGAGCTGCGGTAGATGTAGAGGTTGCGCTCAACGAGCAGCAATGAGCGCCGCCCGCCCAGCCGAACCGGGAAGATGCGCCCGAGCGCGCCGAGCGTGCCGATCTGCGGGAGCGACGTCATCGCGCCCCCTCCAGCTGCCGCCGGAACGTGCGCAGCATCCACACGATGCCCAGCACGGCCACCGTCGACAGGATCATCACGTGCGCCAAGTGCCGGAACGGATCGTCGCCAACCGTGCCCAGCGCGAGCGCTCGGCCAAGGTCGGCCCCGTGCCACAGCGGCAGCAGCCAGGCCAGCGGCCGGATCACCTCGGGCAGTCGTTCAATCGGGAAGAAGGTGCCCGAGAACAGAAATAGCGGCGTGACGCCGAAGCGCCAGATCGAGTTGAAGGCGTTGGTGTCGCGCTGGCCTGCCATGAAGGCGGCAATCGGCGTGGCGAACGCGAGGGCGGTGAGCGTGGCCACGGGGATCACCAGGATCACGCCCACGGAGCGGGCAGCGCCGAAGACCACGATGACGAGGGCGAAGATCGCCCCGACGAGGGTGGCGTGGACCGCCAGCCAGCCGATGAACCCGCCAACAACCGCGGCCGGCGTGATGGGCGTGGCGTGCATGGCGTGGAAGCGGCGGACCCAGCGGAAGCCCGCCATGACCGGGAACGTGGCCTCAAAGACGGCGCCCTGCATGATCGTGGAGACGAGGAGCGCGGGTGCGAGGAACTGCAGGTACGGGATGCCCATTCCAACGCCGGAACCTTTGTCCACGTAGGACCCAAGCCCAACGCCCATCGCCAGCAGGAACAGCGTGGGCGTGGCGAAGTTGCCGATGACGTTGCCCCGCCACGTCCGGATGTAGAGCAGCCAGAAGTGCTCAAAGACGGCGCCGACGGACGCGAAGTAGCTGCGCTCGGGGACGCCAGCGGGGGCTGACTCGAACGAGGGCGTCGCGACTGCCACGGCTCAGTCCACCAGCGTACGGCCGGTGAGCCGCAGAAAGACATCTTCCAGGGAGCTCCGCCGCACCAGCATCGTCTCAGCCACCAGCCCGCGCGCGTGGACCTGGGCCGCCACCGCCTCGCCGTCCTCCGAGTAGACCAGCACGCGATCCGGCAGTCTGTCGATGCGGTCGCCCAGGCCTTCCAGCTCCGCGCCCAGTGTCTCCTGCACGCCCGCGGGGAAGCGCAGCTCCGTGACCTCGCGGGACGAGTAGCGCTCGATGAGCGAGCGCGGCGAACCCTCCGCCACGATCTTGGCCTTGTCCATGACGACCAGCCGATCGCAGAGCTGCTCCGCCTCGTCCATGTAGTGCGTCGTCAGGACCAGCGTCACGCCGCGCTGCTTGAGCCGGTACAGCCGCTCCCAGAGCAGGTGCCGCGCCTGCGGGTCGAGGCCGGTCGTGGGTTCGTCCAGCAGCAGGATCGACGGGTCGTTGATCAGGGCGCGGGCAATCGTGAGCCGGCGCCTCATGCCGCCGGACAGCGGCTCCACCTTGTCCTTGGCGCGCTCGCCAAGCTGGACGAAGTCGAGCAGCTCCACGGCGCGTCTTGTCGCCTCGGCTCGGTTGAGCCCGAAGTAGCGCCCGTAGATCACGAGGTTGTCGCGGACGCTCAGCTCCGTGTCGAGCGAGTCCTCCTGCGGCACCACGCCAAGCCGGCCGCGGATGCGCGGGCCGTCCGTGGTGGGGTCTAGACCCAGGATGCTCAGCTTTCCCTCGGTCACGGGCGAGACGCAGCCGATCATCCGCATGGTGCTGGTCTTGCCGGCGCCGTTGGGGCCGAGGAAGCCGAAGCTTTCGCCTTGCGCCACATCGAAGTCGATGGCGTCCACGGCGGTGAACGCGGCAAACCGCTTGGTCAGGCCGCGGGCGGAGATGAGGGGCGCCTGGGCGGGCGCGGCGGACGCGGTGGGCGCGGCGGGCGCGGCGGTGTCGAGCGTGTCAGTCATGGGCGACTTGATGCTACCGCCGTTGGCTGTCCCAAGACTGAATCGGCCGCCGCTGCCCATTTCGCCGGACGGGTCCAGAATGACGGGGTGAAGCTCCCCTCACTGTTCCCCGCCATCGTGCTTGCCCTGGTCGTCGCCGCCTGTGGCGCCACACCAGTGCCCGCCTCGCCAGTCCCGTCCCCGCTGGCGGACGCCACAGCCCGGCCCAGCGCAGCCCAATCGGCTGCTGGCGCGCCTACGGCCACGCCATCGCCCAACGCCACGCCCAACGCCACGCCATCGCTTAAGGCGACGCCCGGTCCGTTGGCCGCGAGCTTTCCGATCGTCGCGAGCTGCGTTTCGTCAGCCGTGCCCGAAGCGGCGCCCGTCACCACGCCGGCCACGTTGAAGAAGGCGCTCACCCTGCGGGTACCGATCCTCATGTACCACCGCATCGTGCCGACTGCGGAGGCCGGCAATTCGTTGGCAGGTCTTGTGGTTTCGCCAGAGCGGTTTGCGGCGCAGATGGACGCGCTCGCCGCCGCGGGCTGGCAGACGCTGACAATGGCCTCGCTCGCGGCAGATCTACAGGCGGGCGTCGCGCCGCCGGCCAAGAGCTTTGTCATCACCTTCGACGACGGGTACGACGATGGCTACATCTACGCCCTGCCGATCCTGCAGTCGCACGGGTACGTCGCCACCTACTACGTGATCCCGGGGCGCTTTGACAAGACGGTCTTCCTTACGTCGGACCATGTGCGCGCGCTCGCCGCGGCCGGCATGGACATTGGCGACCACACGTTCAACCACGTGGCGCTCGGGAGCCAGCCCTTCGCCACCGGCTCGTACCAGGTGGACACGGCCGCGGCGCGGATCGCTCAGGTCACGGGCCAGTGGCCGGCGTCGTTCGCCTACCCGTACGGATCGATGAGTTCGAGGGCGCGAAGAGTCGTTGCGGCGTGTGGCCAGATGCGCACCGCGGTCATCGAGTCGCCGCCGCAAGTGATCGTGCGGGCGCCTCGAGCTGGGGGCGCACCGCCGCCATCGGCCGCGCCCAGCGCGGATCCCTCGGCTTTGCCAGCGACAACCCCACCGCCTAGGCCCGCGTCAATCAAGGTGCCCGCGTTCCCTCCGGTCTACGAGACCTGGGCCAACCGGTTCGAGTTGCCGCGTCTGCGGGTCTCGCCCAGCGTGTCGCCGGCGTGGCTGGTGGCGATGCTGGCGCCGTACGCCTGAGGTTCGACGGCCCAGGTTCCGCTTGAGAGGTCCTTGCTCTCGACCATCACTCGGATGGCTTCGGACATCCTCGGCTCCATAGCGTGGCCTGGGGGGCCAATCGCGCTCCATCGTGTCGAGTCCGTTTCACCCGTCGTCTGTGGCCAAGCGTAACCGCGGTTGCTTCTGTGCGCGTAGCGCTCGCCTCGCCTTGAGCGACATTCAACCGCCGAGGGCGGAGACCTCGTCGAGCGGCACGGCGTCGATGCCATTCAAGCTGTCACGCCGCCGCTGGATGGTCTCCCGCATGGACGATATTGCCGAACTGCCGCCACAAGATCGCGAGCAACACAGCGGAGCCGATGAACCCGAACCACATGGGCGCCGTGATGCCGAAGCTGCTGGCGAGCGCCCCGCCTATGGGCGTCCCCACCACCATGCCGCCGACGCCGCCCGCGACATAAACGCCCGCCACGCGACCCAGCAGCGCATCAGGGACGGCCCGCTGTCGGACGGCCGTGGACGTGGTCCCCCAGACAAACGCGTGGGCGCCGAAGATCACCATGACGCCCAGCGCCACGATCGGCAGCGTCGTCAAGGCAAGCACCAGGTGGGTCGCCGTCTCAATCGCAAGACCCACGCGCATGATGTCCGACAGGGCGAAGCGGCGCTCGAGCCACCCGTAGGAGCTCACGCCGATCAGGCCTCCCGCGGCCATCGCAGTCGCCAGGAAGCCAAAGCCTACGGCGTCCATGCCCAGGCGCTGGCCCGCGTACAGGACCAGCACGGACCAGGCGGCGCCGAAGGTGACGTTGAAGGCGAAGATGGTGAGCGCAAGCGTGCGCATCGGCGGGTGGCCGGCCAGCCATCGGACCCCTTCAACAAAGTCGGCGCGCAAGGTCGAACGCCGGGTGGGCTCGGCCGATGGGGTCGTGGCTCGCCGGAGGACCACGCGCGAGATGAGCACCGCGCCCATGCACGCCGTGACCGCGTTCACCGAGAACGGCAGCGCCATGCCCAGCGCGAAGAGGAACGCGCCGATGGGCGGCGCCAGCAGCTGCCCGGCGAGCAGGTACGAGCCCTGGAGCCGCGCGTTGGCGATTCCGAGGTCCACACGAGCGACAAGACCCGGGAGGATGCTGCCGGCCGCGAGGTTGGCGAAGACCTCCGCGGTGGACAGCAGGAGCAGCGCCTCCAGGACGATGGCGATGTTGATGGTGCCTGTGGCGATGCTCACCGCGAGCGCCGCCAGCACGACGCCGCGCGACAGATCCATCGCCATGATGATCCGGCGCCGGTCGAGGCGGTCCACGAGGACCCCGGCGATCGATCCGAGCAGCAGTTTCGGCAGGTACTGGCAAAGCGCCGCCAGCGAGACGAGGAGCGGGTCGTGGGTCTGCGACGCCATCAGCAGCGGCCCCGCGGCCACCATGAACCCGTCGCCGATGTTGTTCGCGATGGCCGCGGAGAGCAGCCACCGGAAGTCGCGGCCCAGACGGGCAGGGGCGACGACATCGATCAGAGCGGCGGCGGGGTTGGGCATCGGCCGCGGATTATCGCAGCCGCGTGACGCGCCGCCGACGGACGCCCTGGGTCTGGCTCACCCGGTGAGTCATCCAGCGCAGGAACTCACGTGGTGAGCCAGACCGGGCTCGGGTGGGCTCTGGCGGGGGCCCGGTGGGAGGCCTCGGGCTCCGGGTGACTCACGTGGTGAGTGGATTGTGCCCGCGGGATCTGGAAGGCTCACCGCGTGAGCCGCGGACCCGGGGGTGCGGCTGCGCGCGCCGGAGTGGCGGTGAGCCGCCTGCCGGGCAGTGCAGAGCCGCGGGCGTGCGCCGCCAATCCCCGACCTATCGCGCCGGGACGGTCCCCTCGTGGAGCGTCACGATGCCCCCGGTCAGCCCCGTCCAGCGCACGCCCACCAGACCGGCCTCGCCCATGATCTCGGCAATGCGCTCGGGCGAAGGGTAGGCCTGCACGGAGCGGACGAGGTAGCTGTACGCCGCGCCTTGGCCCGCCAGCTTGCCGATCACGGGGACGATGCGGTCGAACCACCAGCGCATGAACCGCGCGAGGCGGCTCCGAGGGCGGGCGATCTCGAGGCACAGCACCTTGCCGCCGGGCTTGACGCAGCGGGCCATCTCGGCGAACCCATGGCGATAGTCGGGCAGGTTGCGCATGCCGAAGGCGATGGTGGCCGCATCGAAGGTGTCGGAAGGCGTCGGCAGGGCCAGCGCATCGCCCACCATGTAGTCGAGGCCCGCCTTGCCCGCGTACTGCTGCTGCGCCACGGAGGTCATCCCGGGCGAGAGGTCCACGCCTTGAACGCGGCCGCCTGGCTGCGCCACCTTCCAGAGATCGAACGCCACCTTGCCGGTGCCAGACGCGACATCGAGCGCCGACCCGCCGGGCTTCAGGCCCGCGCGCTGCACTAGCCGGCGGCGCCAGCGCGGCTCCTGGAACGCCGAGATCAGCAGGTTCATGAGGTCGTACCTGCCCGAGATCCGGTCGAACATGACCTGGACCTCCACCTGCTTGGCGGCGTTGCCCGCGCCGGTGGAGGCGCCTGTGGGCGTGTGGTCGGGCGGCAGATCAGGCGTCATGCGGTGGGCTCCAGCGATTGCAGGTAGGCGGAAACGGCATCCGCAACATCGGCGGGCGCCGTGATGGGCGACGTGTGGGTGAGGCCTTCGAGGGTAGCGCGGCGTGCGCCCGGAACGCGCAACGCCAGGGCTTCGGCGATGGGCAGGTAGAACCAGTCGCTTGCGCCGCCCGTGAGGATCAGAGAAGGCGCGATGATGCGGGCGAGGCCTTCGGGGTCAAGCCCCGTGAGTCCGGCATCCGCGAGGGCGCCGTCGCCTTCCGCTTCCAGGAACGCGCGGGAGCGCGGCGGCAGCCGGTCCCACGCCTCGTCGCCGGCAACGGCGCGCAGGAACGTCTCGGCTGAAGCCGGGGCGCCACCGGTGCGATAGGCGGTGGCCACGTCCGTCGCCAGCTGGTGGAACTGCGCGCGGATCTCCGGCCCGCCAACGAGCCCGTACGGCGGCTCGTAGGCCACAACCGCGCTGGCGCGATCCGGGTGGCGGGCCGCGATCTCCAGCGCCAGACCGCCGCCGAAGCTCACGCCGACGAGGGCCGCGCTGCCGATGCCGCGGGCGTCCAGATAGGCGATGGCGTCAGCGACGTGCTGGGCGACATCGAGCGGTTGGGGGTTGGCGAGGCGTGACGACCCGCTGCCGCGCCGATCGAGGGCGTGGACCGTGGCATCAAGCCGAACCGCCAGCATCCGCGCGAAGCGGTCCAGCTGCGCCGCGGTGGACAGCGTGCCGTGGAGCAGGACGATCTGGCGCGGGCCGTCACCGCTGAGGCGCCAGCCGATTGCGTCACCGCCGGGCCGCACGAGTTCGCCCGCACGACCGCCCGTGAGCAGCGCGCGAAGCGCCTCGCGGCGGAGCTTGCTGCCTGCAGTCCTGGGCAGCGCGTCCAGCCGGGCGAAGGAGATCGGGACCTTGAACCCCGCCAAGCGGGCGCGGACGTGGACGGCAAGCTCTTCGTCGCCGGGGTCTTGGGCGCCCTCACGCAGGACGATTGCGGCGACCGGCACCTGCCCCAGCGTCTCGTCAGCTTGGCCAACCACCGCGGCATCAGCAACGGCTGGGTGCTCGGTGAGGGCCGCCTCCACCTCGCACGGGTCGATGTTCTCGCCGCCGCGGACAATGCGGTCGGTACGGCGGTCCACCACGACCAGGCGCCCCGCCGCGTCAAGGCGGCCGAGGTCCCCGGTGCGGACCGGCTCGCCAAGCTGGCGCGGCGGCTCGTCGAGGTAGCCGGCAAAGGCCGACGGGCTCCGCACAACGATCTCCCCCACGCCGTCCGCATCGGGCTCGTCGATAGAGAGCTCGAAGCCCGGCAGCGGGGACCCGGCGGAGTACGGCGCTGCGGCAGTCTCGGCAGTAGGCAGGGCGGTGACGCCGGAGCCGCATTCCGACAGGCCGTACGTGGGGACGACGGGCCAGCCGGCGGCGGTGGCACGCAGGACGAGGGCGGGCGGGACGACGCCGCCGCCGAGGGGCACGGCGCGCAGCGTCTGCGGCGGCGGGGCATCGCCAGCCGCGTCCAGGAGCCTGACCAGCTGCGCCGGGACCAGCGACACGTGGCTCAGCGCGGGCGCGCCGGGTGCAGGGTCGCGCAGCGCCGCGAGCAGCGCGCCCGCGTCTGCGGCCGGGAGGATCCGGACCGGGACGCGCTGAAGGATCGCTCGCCATATGGCGCCCAGACCCGCGACATGGGCGATGCCGAGCGGCAGCGCCCAGCCGGTCGCCGGGGGCAGGACCGCCATCCACGCACCGGCGCTGGCGGCGAGGGCCGCGCCCGACAGCACAACGCCCTTCGGCCGCCCCGTGGTGCCAGACGTCAGGACGATGACTGCAGGCAGCGCGAGATCGCGAGTGGGACGCGCGGCAACGCGGACGCCCGTGGCGGGGATGGCGGTGAGGCGGATCCATGGGCGCGAGGGCTGATCGTCGGAATCGGCTGCGGTGCGGACAGGATCCGCTCGAGACCCGTCGTTGAGGACCAGCGCCGGTCGGACGACATCGAGCGCCGTGGCCAGCTCCCGCGATGTGAGCCCAGCGGGGATGGGCGCTGCCTTGGCGCCGGCGCGCAGGATGCCGATCAGCGCGGCCACGGCATCCGCTGTGGTGGCGCCGACAAGCGCAACCCGCGGGTGCTCAGTCGGTGCAACACCGTCCAGCGCGGCACGGACCGCCACGGCAATCGCGGCGGAGCGGCGCTCCAAGTCCGCCCAGGTGAGCACCGTGGTGTCATCGATGATCGCCGGCGCATCGGGCGCCGCAGCAGCGTGGCGCAGCACAAGGTCGTCCACAAGCCAGGTGATGCTCACGGCGCCACCTCGTACCGCGCCACGGCGGCCTCGTCCAGCGTCACGCCCAGTCCCCCGCTCCCGGGTCCGCCCGGCACGCGCATTCGTCCGCGGTCCACCGCCAGCGGCTCCACCAGGAGGTCGTCCACCAGCAGGTCGGCCGTCGCGAGGCCGTGGTCCCGCTCGGCGGCGGGCCAGCCCGGGACATCGGGGAGGAGCGCGGCGCACCGCAGACCCAGCGCCAGCCCCACGCCGGTCTCGAAGAGCGAGCTGATCACCACCGGCACCCCGTGCTCGGTGGCCAGTCGCGCAATCTCCGCAACAACCGCAGGACCGCCGACGCGCGCGGGCTTCACCACCAGGACATCGGCCGCGCCGGCCTCGAGAAGCAAGCGCGCATCGGCCAAGGAGGTGACGCCCTCGTCAGCAGCAAGCAGCGTGGCAACGCGCCGGCGAAGCTCCGCCGCATCGTCAAGCGCCGCGGGCGCCATCGGCTGCTCCACGTACTGGAGTTCGTACGGCGCAAGCGACTCCAGCCGCGCTGATGCCTCGTCCAACGTCCATGTGCCGTTGGCGTCCAGCCGCAGGGCAATCCCCTCGCCTACCGCGTCACGCACGGAGGCCACGCGTATCGCCAGTTCGCCAACCGTCTCGCGCGCACCCGCCTTGAGCTTGAGGGTCCGGTATCCGGCGGCGACGGCCATGCGCGCCACCTGCGCCGTGGACACCGGGTCCAGCCCCGGCAGCGTGGCGTTCACGCCAACGCCGATGCCCTCGCGACAATGCGCAACCAGAGGCGCGGAGGCAAGGTCAAGCTCCGCCGCCTCAACGGCTGCGGCCAGCGCAGCGTCGTCCGGCGCGACCGCCTCGCCAACGCCCACGCGCCCGTCGGCACCGCGCAGCACGACGATCCAGGACTCGCGCGCCGACCAGTCGCCGGCAGCAGTGGCAAACGGCGACCGAAACGGGACACGGACGTGGCGCAGAGTGACGTTGGGGGCCACCGTCAGCGCCAGACCAGCGGCCAGCCGGCGACCACAAGGCCAAGTGCAAACAGCAGCCCGTGCGAGAGCGACAGCCGTGCGGTCCCCTTGAGCACGAGGTTGAGCTCGCGCGGCTCGCCAAACTTGTGGACCTTGCGCAACAGCGGCCACGCAAGCGGCACTGTGAGTAACGGCAACAGGAACGCGAGACCCTGCCAGACGTACGGGTGCCCGGTCAGGGACGACGCCATCAGCAGCCCGCCCGCCATCCAGTCAGCCGCTAGCGCCACGGGAACGCCATACGCCACCAGCAGCAGCATCCCGTACTCGCGCTGCGTCCACCGCTTGCCGATCACCACGGCCAGCGTCCGCTTGCCCGCCACGGTGTCCGTGGGGATGTCGCGCAGGTTGTTCACCACGAGGATCGCCGTGATCAGCGCGCCCGGCGGCAGCGTCGCCAC
>JANYAA010000187.1 GCA_025355255.1 Chloroflexota bacterium
GCCGCCGCCACCCGCGCCGCTGGCCGCCGGACCGCCGCTGGCGCCTGGCGCACCGCTCTTGACGGGTACCACCTGCACGATCGGCATGATGTTGGAGCTGAGCAGGAGGGCTGCGGCGACGATGACCGCCAAGGCTGCGAAGGTGGCCTTGGGCCAATCGGGAGCGCTGCCCGGCTCGAGATGACCGCTGGCGTCTGCGGCGGCAACGGCTGCGTACTCGTGGCGTGAGTCGCGGAGCCAGCCAAGCCCCGTCACCACCACGGCGACCATGCCGAACAGGAGCGCCCAGCCGCCGAAGATCATCCCGGCAACCAGCATGGTCATCGCGATGGACACGAGCAGCGGGCGGAACGAGGGCGGCGGGATGTGGACGCCCGGCGGGGGCGTGCCGGCGGGTGCACGGAGGGCGCCGGCGGGGACTGCGGGCGCGGCAGCGGCTTCGCCCGGAGCGTCAGCATCGTGCTTCGCCACCTGGTCGTAATCGCGCAGCGCCTCGCGGCCCCAGTAGAGCAGCGTAATGACCAGCACAACGACGCCGACGTACGTCCAGATGCCGCCGGTCACCATGCCGAACATGAGCATGAAGGCGCCAAACGCCGCCAACACCGGCGCAAACGAGGGACCGGGCATGTGGATCCCGGCGGGCGCAACAGGGGGCAGCCTGCGCATGCCGCGCCGCATCGGGGCCGCGGTTGCAAACCGGTAGGCGGTCCAGGTCAGGTAGAAGAAGACGATTGCGACGAGGCCCAGCGGGATCAGCCCGATCAGCGCACCCCAGTCGGGGACGATGAACTTGCCGGCAAACGCCAGCAGACCGGTCCAGAGCTCCTCGATCATCGGCCGCGGCTCAGTTGTTGGCGAGGCTGGCGAACAGCACGTACGCCATGAGGGCCGTCGCCACGCCAAGCGCGCAGAGCATCACTATCACGCCAGGGTCGGCGTGGCCGGGCTCAACGGCACTGGAGAAGGCGAAATAGCCAATAGCGATCACAGGAAAGACGATACCGGCGAGAGCGGCTCGGCGGGGTCGCATGTCGGGGCTCCTTCTCCGGCTACAGGAGGTAGAGGATGGAGAACAGGAGGATCCAGACCACGTCCACGAAGTGCCAGTAGAGCGACGCCGCCTCCACCATGTCGTGGTGCTTGGCGCTGAACTGACCGGCCATGCCGCGGTAGAGGACCACCGCCAGCATCAGGACGCCGCCGAAGACGTGGGCGCCGTGGAAGCCCGTAAGGGTGAAGTACGTGGTGCCGAAGGTGGTGGCGCCCATGCTCAGCCCCTCGTGTATGAGGACGCTGTAGTCAAAGGCCTGGAGCAGCAGGAACGTGATGCCCAGCACCAGCGTGACGGCGAAGGCGCGGGTGAGGCCCCGCCGGTCGTCGCGCTGGATGGCCCAGACGCCAATCTGGCAGGTGGCGGACGAGAGGATCAGGATGATGGTCGCCGGCAGGATCAGGTTGAGCGCACCGGATGTCGTGGTGAGCTCAAACGGGTTGAGCAGGCCCTTGTACGCGGTCGGCGGCCAAACGTGGGTGGCGACGCCGTTGAGGACCTCGGTGTAGCCGGCCCGGATGCTGAAGTAGGCGGCAAACAGCCCGGCAAAGAACATCACTTCCGACGCGATGAAGAGCAGCATCCCGAGGACCGGGTTGCCGATCCCCCCGCTGCTGTGCGTCGTGTGGTCCGCGGGCGCGGTGAGGGTGGTGGCGTCAGCAGTCATCTTCGTCATCACCGCTCAGTGGCCGGCCTGGACGGCCTGGACGGCCTGGCCGGCTTGTCCCGTCGTCTGCCCGTGCCGGGCGTCAAACACAGGCCGCTCGGAGCGGATCTCAGGCAGGTGGTCAAAGTTGTAGGGCGGAGGCGGGGACGAGGTGGCCCACTCCAGCGTGTTGCCCTCCCAGGGGTCGTCGCCGGCGATCTTGCCGCTGCGCAGCGACACCAGCACGTTCCACAGGAACGGCAGCATGGACGCCGCAATCACGAAGCCGCCGATGGTGGCCACGAGGTTCAGCTCGCTCCAGCCTGCGCTGGCCGCATAGTCCGCGATGCGCCGCGGCATGCCCATAAGGCCCAGCTGGTGCATGGGGAAGAACGTCAGGTTGAACCCGATGAACATGATCACGAACTGCACCTTGCCCAGCGTCTCGCTGAGCATGCGGCCGGTCATCTTGGGGAACCAGTAGTAGATCCCGCCAAACACGGCAAACACCGAGCCGCCGAAGAGCACGTAGTGGATGTGCGCCACAACCCAGTACGTGTCGTGGATGGCGAAGTCCACGGGCACCGCCGCCGAGAAGGCGCCGTTGATGCCGCCGATGAGGAACATGGTGAGGAAGCCGATTGCGTAGAGCAGCGGCGTGTGGAAGGTCAGCTGCCCGCGCCAGAGCGTGGCGATCCAGTTGAACATCTTCACGCCGGTGGGCACCGCGATAAAGAACGTCATCAGCGAGAAGAACGGCAGGAAGACCGCACCCGTGGTGAACATGTGGTGCGCCCAAACCGAGAAGCCCAGCGCGCCGATGGCGACAGTCGCGAACACGAAGGCCTTGTAGCCAAACAGCGGCTTGCGGCTGAACACCGGGAGGATCTCGGAGATGATCCCCATGGCGGGCAGAATCATGATGTAGACCGCCGGGTGCGAGTAGAACCAGAACACGTTCTGGTAGAGGACGGCGTTGCCGCCGTTGGCGGGATCGAAGAAGTGGCCGCCGTAGTTGCGGTCGATGAACAGCATGATCAGGGCGCTGGCCAGGACTGGCGTGGCGAGCAGGACGAGCAGGCTGGTCACGAGCATCGTCCAGACCATGATCGGCAGGCGGAACATGGTCAT
>JANYAA010000204.1 GCA_025355255.1 Chloroflexota bacterium
CTGCCGCTGCTGCGTGACGAGCGGCCGGAGTTGATTGCCCGTGAGTGGCGTCGGCTCATCGCGGAGCGGGCGGGCCTTGCCGGCGACACCACAGCCGAACCCGGGGCGGCCCCGGGCTTTGATGTGACGGTGGAGCGATGAGCGTGGACGGGGCGGCCGAGTCGGCCAACCCGATGTTTGAGCTGCCAGCCGAGCTGGCCATCGACACCAGCGTCGCCCGGCGACTGATTGCCGAGTTCATCCGCGGGCAGCTGCGCCAAGCGGGGTTTGACCGGGCGCTGGTGGGGCTTTCGGGAGGGATCGACTCCGCGCTGGTTGCGTTTCTGGTGGCCGAGGCAATCGGGGCGGACAAGCTCCTGTGCGTGATGATGCCGTACAAGACGTCGTCGCCCGCTTCGCAGGGCGATGCTGAGGCCGTGGCTGCGGCCCTTGGCTGCGCCGTGGAGCTGGTTGAGATCACCGCGATGGTGGACGGCTACTTCGGTGTGGACGAGGCGGGGGCTGGCGGGGCCGATGCGCTCGCGGCATCGCCGCTGCGGCGCGGCAACTTCATGGCCCGGATGCGGATGGCCACCCTGTACGACCGCTCGGTGTCGTGGCGCGGCCTCGTGGTGGGCACCGGCAACAAGACCGAATCGCTCATCGGCTACACGACGCTCTTCGGCGACTCCGCGTGCGCGTTCAACCCCATCGGGGACCTGTACAAGAGCCAGGTCCGCCAGCTGTCGGCGGCGATGGGCGTGCCCGAGGCGGTGATCCGCAAGGCGCCCTCGGCCGACCTCTGGCCCGGTCAGACGGACGAGGCCGAAGCCGGCTTCTCATACCCGGTGCTGGACCGGCTGCTGTTCTGGCGCATCGACCGCCGCCGGAGCGTGGACGAGGTGGTGGCGCTGGGCTTTGACCGGGCGCTCGTGGAGCGCGTGGACCGGATGGTGGCCGGAGCTGAGTTCAAGCGCCAGGTTCCGCCCATCGCCAAGCTCGGGTCGCGGACGGCCGGCGTGGACTACTTGTACCCGCGGCGGCGCCCCGGCTCGTCGAGGGCCTGACGATGGGCTCGGGCGAGGCACGCGGCACGCTGTATGTGGTGGCCACGCCCATCGGCAACCTGGGCGACGTGACGCTGCGGGCGCTGGACGTGCTGCGCGCCGTGCCGCTCATTGCGGCCGAGGACACGCGGATCACGCGCCGTCTGCTGGACCGCTACGAGATCGCCACACGGACCATCTCGTACCACGCGCAGAGTGGGCCGCCACGCGAGCGCGAGCTGCTGGACCACCTGGCGGGCGGCGCTGACCTGGCGCTGGTGACCGATGCCGGCACGCCGGTGGTGTCCGATCCCGGCGAAGGGCTGGTGGCCGCTTGGGCCGCGACCGGCGGTGTCGTTGTGGCGATCCCCGGGGCCTCGTCCGTGCTCGCGGCGGTTGCCTCCGCTGGCGTGGCCGGCCCGCGCTGGTCCTTTGAGGGGTTCCTGCCCCGCAGCGGGCGCGAACGCCGCGAGCGGCTGGCGGCCATCGCCGCGGATGGGCGCGGCACCGTGATCTTTGAGGCCCCAACCCGTCTCGCCGCGACGCTGCGGGATCTCGCCGCCGCCTGTGGTCCTGCGCGCCCCGGCGCCGTCTGCCGCGAGCTCACCAAGCTGCACGAGCAGATTGCGCGAGGCTCGCTGGGCGAACTGGCGGTGCTCGCCACCGATGGGTCCATCCCTGCGCGTGGTGAGATGGTCCTGGTGGTGGGCTGGGCGATGGAGGCGGCCGATGCGGCTGCTGCCGGTCCGGCGGCGCGCGAGGACGCGCTGCGGGCGGCCAAGGCCGAGGTTGCCCGGCTGGTGGCTGCCGGAACCGCTCGCGGCGAGGCCGCCAAGCGTGTGGCCGCCGCAACCGGGATCCCTCGCCGCGCGCTGTACGGGAGCGGCGGTCTTGACGACTGACATCCCGCCGACGGTTGCCCGCTTCTTTGACCCTCTGGCGATCGAGGCCAATCGCGCCGGACGCCTCGCGCCATCGCAGGCCGCGCGCTTGCGCCGGACGGTGATCCTGCGCGTGGTTGGCTATCTCGTGAGCGGCTCGCTCGCGTTCATGCTGTATCTCGCCCGCGCCGACGCGACGGGACCTGTCGGGTTCGCCATGGGCGTGGTGGTGCTCGCCGCCCTTGCGGTTGCCCTGCTGGTCCTCAAGGTCCTGCCCCCGCTGGTGGATCTCCGGGGTGGCCGAGTCGAACGGATCGAGGGCAGCGGGACCAAGATGACGTGGACGGGTACAGGCTCGCTTTCGGCGCGCTACGGTCTGGTCCTCTGCGACCGGCGGTTTGAGGTAAGCCGTGGGCTGTACGAATCGCTCTCGGCCGACGCGAGCGTGGTTCTGTACTGCCTGCCCCGCACCGGCCAGCTACTGACACTCGAAGCACGACCCGCCTAGCGCCGCGGAGCGGCACACCGGCAAGCCGAGGGCAACCGGACGCGCGAAGCCGGCGGCGACGCGTAAGGGGGGCCGCGCCGCCGCCGGTGGTCAACATGCAGGGCTGATCAGGCCGCCGCGGCTTCCTCGAGGAGCTCGTCCTCCTCGTCATCCTCGTCTGCGGCGGGCGTGATGCTGAAGCTGCCAGCGTCTCCCGCGTCATCGGCTGCGGGTTCCGCAGCCTCAGGCGCAATGCCCGCCGCCTGGGCCTGCGCCTCAAGCGCCGCAGCCGCGGCCTCCGCCGAGTAGTCCCGGCGCCGGCGCCCAGCCAGCATCTCCACGTGCGCCGCCACGATCTCGGTCTTCCAGTGGCGCTGGGTATTGGCGTCATCCCATGAGTGGGTCTGCAGCCGGCCCTCGATGGCCACCTGCTGGCCCTTGCCGAGGTAGCGCCCGCAGGTCTCTGCAAGCTTGCCCCAGACAACCACGGAGTGGAACTCCGACTTCTCCTTGCCGCCGCCCACGTATTCATGGGTGGCGACGGCGAACTGGGCAACCGTCCTGCCCGTTGCGGTGGTGCGCATCTCCGGGTCTCGCGTGAGGCGCCCGGTCAGAAGGACCCTGTTCATCGGTCCGCGTCTCCTGTTCCTTGCCGGCGGGCAACGACATCCGGGGTTGACCCGGGCCGGCTGCGCCCCGCGGGACCCGACCGGCTGCGCCCGCGAGCTCCGACGGGCACGGCGAACCCTAGCGAGCGCCGCTTACCCGCCACTCAACCCGCGCTTATCCGCCGCTGCACAGCCAGCCGCAGCTTCAACCCTGAAACCCATCCGTTGGGGCGACCCGCCGTTTGGTATGCTCAGCCGGTCCTCGGGGCCGCGCGGGGCCATTACCCGCGAAGGAGGGAATGGACATTGCTCGAGGAAGGCGCCGCCCCGTGAGTCGGGAGTGGACCTTCACAGACCGGGTCCGCCGACAGTTTGGCGGGCGGACACGGGAGAGGTCTATCCAGGACCCCGGCACAGACCGGGGTCTTTGCATGTCCGGAGGGCCGCGATGCCTGCGACCGTAATCGTCGGCCTCCAGTGGGGCGATGAGGGCAAGGGAAAGACCACCGACTTCCTGGCGGAGCAAGTGGCCGTCGTTGTTCGCTATCAGGGCGGGGACAACGCCGGCCACACGGTCGTCGTTGGCGATGAGACGGTCAAGCTGCAGCTGTGCCCGTCCGGTGTGCTGTATCCGCACATCACGTCTGTGATCGGCAACGGCGTCGTGGTCAACCCGGCCACGCTCATCCGCGAGCTGGACATGCTCATGGCGCGCGGGATCGACGTGTCCAAAGTCCGGGTCAGCCGCAGCGCGCACGTGATCATGCCGTACCACGTGGCGCTCGACAAAGGCAACGAGACCCGCCTCGCCGACAATAAGGTGGGCACCACCGGTCGGGGCATCGGCCCAACGTACGGGGACCGCGCCTGGCGGCTGGGCCTCCGCATGGAAGACCTCGTGGACGAGCCCACCCTGCGCGAGCGCATCACGCGCGCCCTCGTGGACAAGAACCTGCTGCTCGCCGCCATGGGCGTGGCGACCTTCGAGGTGGAGCCGCTGGTGGCGCAGTGTCTGGCCTGGGGCGATCGCCTCCGCCCGCACCTCGACGATTCCACCTGGATTGTCCAGGACGCCCTCCGCCGCGGCGATCATGTCCTGCTTGAGGGCGCCCAGGGCACCCTGCTGGATCTGGACCACGGCAGCTACCCGTTTGTCACCTCGTCCAACCCCGTGGCTGGCGGCGCCTGCACCGGGGGCGGCATCGGGCCTCTGCAGGTGGACGAGGTCATCGGCGTGATGAAGGCCTACTCGACGCGCGTCGGGTCCGGCCCCTTCCCGACGGAGCTCTTTGACGAGGTGGGCAAGGGCATCGCCGATCGCGGCCGCGAGTTCGGCACGGTCACCGGTCGCCCCCGCCGTGTGGGCTGGTTTGACACCGTCCCGCTGCGGTATGCCGTGGCTGTGAACTCCAACTCGGCCATCGTGCTCAACAAGCTGGACATCCTCTCCGGCATCGAGACCATCAAGCTCTGCATCGCCTACGAGATAGACGGCAAGCGCGTGGAGGTCTGGCCGTCCAGCGGTGCCGCCCTGTCGCGCGCGACGCCCATCTACGAGGACTTCCCTGGCTGGGAGGAGCCCATCCACAACGTCCGCTCGCTGGGCGATCTGCCGGAGAACGCTCGCCGCTATGTCTCTGCGCTCGAGGAACATGCGGGCGTGCCCATCGTGTTCGTGTCCGTGGGCCCGGAGCGGACCCAGACGATCGAGCGCGCGTGGCGGCCGATGCGCCACCGACCGGGCCTCGGCGCCTGAGCAAGCAGCGGAGCGTCCACCCGTGACCCTCGACGTCCCGCGCCGCATCCTCGTGATCGGGTCAGGCGGCCGCGAGCATGCGCTGGCCTGGAAGCTGGCGGCCGAAGCCGGTGTGGAACAGGTGGTTGTGGCGCCCGGATCGGCGGGGATCGCTCAGACGCCGGGCGTGCGCTGCGTGGGCGTTGATCCGCTCAACGGCGCCGCGGTGGTTGCGCTGGCACGCGCCGAATCGATCGAGCTGGTCGTCATCGGGCCCGAGGCGCCGCTGGCGGCCGGCGTCGCCGATGCGCTGGAGGCGGCCGACGTGCCCGTCTTTGGTCCCGATGCCTCCGCTGCGCGGCTGGAGTCCAGCAAGTCCTTTTGTCATGAGATAGCGGAGGCGGCGGGGGTGCTGATGGCTCGAGCGCACGCGTTTGCCGGCGGTGCGGAGTCCGTGGGGGCGGCATCGGCCTTTGTGCGGGAGCTGGCGGACGCCGGCGCTGGGATCGTCCTCAAGGCCGACGGGCTCGCCGGCGGCAAGGGCGTGGTGGTGACCGAAAGCCTTGACGAGGCGCTGGCGCTGTTGCCGGCATTCCTTATCGATCGGCCGACGGATCGGCCGGCGCTCGTGGTGGAGGAGCGGCTGACAGGCGCAGAGGTAAGCGTGATTGCCCTGTGCGATGGCCAGTTGGCGTTGGCGCTGCCCGC
>JANYAA010000297.1 GCA_025355255.1 Chloroflexota bacterium
TGGACGCTGCGCTCGATGAGGCCAACGTGGGCAGGTTTACCGATGCACTGCGCACCCTCTCGAGCCAGACGCAGTTCATCGTGATCACCCACAACCGTGGCACCATCGAGGCGGCCGATGCCCTCTACGGCGTCACCGTCGGCGACGACACGGCGAGCCGCGTGATCAGCCTGCGGCTGGAGGAAGCCCAAGCCATCGCCGAGCACCGCACCGGCTAAGGTAGAGGGACGATGCCGTTCTTTCGCCGACCTGGATCTGCACCCAAGCCAGAACCCGCGCCTGTGCTTGCGCCCGAGCCCGTGTTAGTGGAGGCCGAGCCCGCGCCGCCCGCGCAGCCCGAGCCGGCGCAGCCCGCGTATGCCTGGGGCGTCGACTGGAGCGCAGAGAAGGCGGATGCTGCCCGCCGCGAGCGTGAGCGTGAACAGCTTGAGGCGGGCCTGGAGAAGTCGCGCACCGGCTTTGGCGCCCGGCTCCGCACAGCGTTTGGCCGTGGCGGCACCGCCGACTGGGACGAGATCGAGGAGATCCTGATCACGGGCGATGTGGGGGCAGCGCTCTCGATTGACATTGTCGAGAAGGCTCGCAAGCGGCGCGACCTCGAGCCTGAAGCCGCCGTGCGCGCCGAGCTTGAGGCGATCGTGTCCGGCCGAGGGGCCGGCCCGTGGCTGCCGCAGCCAGCCGCACCAGGGGCGCCTGCCATCCTGCTGGTCGTCGGCGTCAACGGCACGGGTAAGACCACCACCATCGGCAAGCTGGCTGCCCGCGAGAAGGCCGAGGGCCGGCGCGTGATCCTCGCTGCCGCTGACACGTTCCGGGCGGCCGCCATCGAGCAACTCCGCATCTGGGCCGACCGCGCGGGCACGGAGCTCGTGGCGCACAAGCAGGACGCCGATCCTGCGGCGGTGGTCTTCGACGCGCTCGATGCCGCCATCGCCCGCGGCGCGGATCTGCTGATTGCGGACACAGCCGGCCGCCTCCACACGAAGGCCAACCTCATGGATGAGCTGTCGAAGATCCGCCGGATGATCGACAAGCGGCTCCCCGGGGCCATAGTGGAGACGTTCTTCGTCCTCGACGCCACAACCGGCCAGAACGGCCTCGCCCAGGCGAAGGCGTTCCATGCCGCGGTGGGCCTGACGGGGGTGGTGCTGACAAAGCTTGATTCCACTGCCAAGGGTGGCATCGTGTTCGCCATCGAGCGGGACCTCGGTGTCCCGGTCAGGTTTGTCGGGGTGGGGGAGCGCGCGGAGGACCTGCTCCCGTTTGACCCGCAGGCGTTTGTCGCGGCGCTGTTCGACTGACGGCGCTCGCCGCCGCAGCGCCCGCCTGCCGATTCTTCACACCTAGCGAACAGCACCTGACCCGAGAGCGGCAGACCAGCCGGTCCTTTGGCTGCATTCGTCCGATTGGGTCTTCAACTGCGCCCCGGGGCCATCAGATTTCGCTAGGTGTGAACAGGGGCGGCTTCCCAGCCGCCTTCTGTTCACACAGAACGAAATGTTGCGCTTCGGTCCCGCTCCCCAGAGCGTCTAACGGTCCGTTGGGCGCCGCAGCGTCCTGGCAGGCGTTGAAGCAAGGGCAACCGCGCCCAGCAGCGCCCCAATCGGTGCGAGGAAGGCCGCCCCGCGCAGCCCCACGGCTTCGGCAACCAGCCCGCCGGCGAGCGTCGCAGCGAGTTGTGCCGCAACCGTCGCCACCCGCACCGTCGCGTTGACTCGGCCGAGGTGGCGGTCCGCCACGCGCGCCTGCCGCACGGACACCGAGGTGACCTCGTAGACGGTGACGGCCGTATCGCCGATCAACTGCTGGCCAAGGAGCAGCACCATCGCGACCAGCGGCATGCCAACTGGCGCCAGGGGGATCAGGACATTTTGCCCACGGCCGCGACAAGCAGCGCAACAAGCGCAACCCGGCCAAACCCGAAACGCGCAACCACGCGTTCAGCCACAAGCGCTCCAAAGAGGGACCCGAACCCGCCCAGCGCGGCGATCACGCCTACGACTGCTGGGCTCAGCAGGAGCGTCTCGGTGACAAACAACAGCCAGGTGGCGCCAAAGATGCCCCACATGGCGGCCAGACCCATGGATCCGCCCACCAGGCCACGCAGAACCGGGTCGTGGGCAACCAGCCGAAGGCCCTCGGTGATCTCGTGCAGGGCCGGCTCGCGGCCGGCCGATGGTGGCGGCGGGGACTCCGGGCGGCGGATTGATCCCAGCAGCAGCGCCGAGAACACGAAGGACACGGCGTCAATCAGGATGGCGATAGGTGCCGTGAGCAGGTTGACCAGCACGCCCGCGATGCCGAAGCCGATGAACTCCACGGCGGAGCTAGTGGCCGTGAGCGCACCGTTGGCTCGCATGAGGTCCTCGCGCTCCATGATCGTCGGCAGATACGCCCGGTCCGCGATGTCGAAGAACGTGGTCAGGACTGCCGCGGCCGCAGCGACTGCGAACACCTGCGGCAGCGAGAGCACCCCCAGCACCGCGGCCGCCGGGATGCTCCCCAGCAGCAGCGCCCGGCCGAGATCAGCCCAGATCATGACCGGACGCCGGCGCAGGCGGTCCACCCAGGCGCCTGCCACCAGACCCACGAGCAGCGCCGCAATGAGCTCCGGGCTGCGCAGGATGGCGATGTCGAACGGGCCGGCCTTGAGGGTCAGGATCGCCACGAACGGCAGCGCTATTCGCGTGACGAAGCTGCCGAACACGGAGACGGTTGCCGCGCACCAGACCCGCATGAAGGCGTCGTTGCGCCGCAGCGCGGCACGCGGGGTCGCATCGTGCGCGGGCGGCGTTGGATCAAGGAGCGGATCGGCGGTCACCGGGCGGAGGGCACAGGGCGCCAGCGGAGGGCATGGCGTACACTCCCAACACCTCGGTGTCGCCAGAACCCGCGCACCTCTCGGTCGGCTGCCGCCGCCCGTGACGTCCTCGTCCGCACAAGGGTCTATCGTCTCGGCATGTTCGACAGCCTCAGTGATCGCCTCAGGTCAACCCTCGCAGGGCTGACCGGGCGCGGGCGCGTCACCGAAGCGGACGTGGACGCGGCCATGCGCGAGGTGCGCCTCGCCCTGCTTGAGGCGGAGGTCAACTTCAAGGTGGTCAAGGACTTTGTCGCGCGCGTCCGCGAACGTGCGGTGGGCGCGGAGATCCTCGGCAGCCTCACGGCGGGCCAGCAGGTCGTCAAGATCGTCCATGAGGAACTCACCGCGCTCCTCTCGGCTGGCGACCGCACATTCCGCATGCCGGGCATCCTGCCGGTCATCGTGCTGGTGGGTCTGCAAGGCTCCGGCAAGACCACCACGGCAGCCAAGCTGGCCCGCTACGTCGCCAAGCAGGGCCGCAACCCGCTGCTGGTAGCCGCGGACCCGTATCGTCCCGCCGCCGCGGATCAGCTGGAGACGCTGGGCAAGAGCCTCGGGATCGCCGTCTATCGCGCACCCGTGGGCACGCCCACCGTCCAGATCGCGCGCGACGGCGTTGAACATGCGCGCCGCATCGGCCGCGACGTGGTGATCATCGACACCGCCGGCCGGCTCACCATTGATGACGCCCTCATGGCGGAGATCCGCGCGGTCTCCGATGCGGTGAAGCCCGCAGAGACGCTGCTCGTCGTGGACGCGATGACCGGTCAGGAGGCCGTCACCGTGGCGCAGGGGTTTGCCGCAGCGGTCCCGGTCAGCGGCCTCGTCCTCACCAAGATCGACGGCGATGCGCGCGGCGGCTCGGCCCTGTCCATCGGCGCCGTCACCGGCATCCCCGTGAAGTTCCTGGGCACAAGCGAGAAGACCGACGGTCTCGAGGTGTTCTACCCGGACCGGCTGGCCGGCCGGATCCTGGGCATGGGCGACATCCTCTCGCTCGTTGAGCGGGCACAGGAGTCCTTCGACTCGAAGCAGGCGGCCAAGCTTGAGGAGAAGGTCCGCAAGGCCGGCTTCACGCTGGAAGACATGCTTGACTCGATGCGCCAGATGCAGAAGATGGGCCCGGTTGGGCAGATCGTCTCGATGATTCCCGGTCTTGGCGGGATGGCCAAGGAGGCGCAGGCTGCCGTGGACCGCGGTGACCTCAAGCGCACCGAGGCGATCATCCTTTCGATGACCAAGAAGGAGCGTCGAGACCCGACGATCCTCAACGCGTCGCGCCGGCGGCGGATTGCGGCGGGCTCCGGGACGTCGGTTCCGGAGATCAATCGCCTCGTCAAGCAGTTTGCCGAGATGCAGAAGATGATGAAGCGGTTCTCGGGGCCGGGGGGCAAGCGGGCCGCAATGAGCGCGATGAACACGATGGGACGTAGATGAACGACATGACTGATCTGGGAGAGCCCATTGCGGTCACGGAGGCCGTCGCGGCCGTCCCGGTTGCGGCGTCCGTGCGCGCCCCGGGCGGTGCGCGCAGCCGCGCCCGCTGGCTGATCGCCCTGGTCGTGGCCGTGCTGGTGCTCGGCCTTGCAGGTGGCGCCACCTTGCTGCTCACCGCGTCAGCCGGTGATGCCGCGGTACTCGCCTGGGTCCCCGCCGACAGCACCACGTACGCCGAACTGCGGCTTGACCTGCCCGGCAGCCAACGCACCGAGGTGCCCAAGCTGCTGGCCGCCTTCCCGGGATTTGCGGATCAGGCCGCGTTCCCCGCCAAGCTGGGCGAGGCCTTCGACCGGCTGATCAAGAGCGCCAGCGGCAGCAAGCACGACTATCAGACGGAGATCGCCCCATGGTTTGGCGGCGAGCTCGCGGCGGCCAGCGGACCCATTGCGGTCCCGGCTGCCGGCGCCAACCCCAGCGACATCGCCGCCAAGGCACGGGTGCTGCTGCTTGCCCGCGTCACCGACGCGGCGAAGGCGGAGGCTTGGCTCAACAAGCTGCTCACGGACGCGGGCGCCACCACGGCCACCGAGTCCTACGGCGGCGTGACCCTCACGATCATCCACGCCCCAGCCACAGCCAGCGGAAACGCCAAGATCACGATGCCGGATGGCGCGTACGCAGTGCTTGGCAGCGTGTTGGTGGCCGGCGACACGGCGTCCATCCGCGCTGCCGTTGACACGCGTGGCAGCCGCGGCCTCGGCACGGTGGCCGCGTTCCGCGCAGCGGAATCGGCCGTGGCCGGGGATCGGGTCGCGTTTGCCTGGGCGGACGCTAAGGCGCTGATGGAGCCCGCCGTCTCGGCCGCCTCAGGTGCCGTGAAGGACACGATGCTCACCGCGCTGCTCCGTGTCGTCCGAGATGGCGCGCCGGCGTGGACCGCGGGCGTCATCCGCGCCGTGGACGGCAACCTCGTCATCGACACCGTCGAACCCAAACCGGCTACCGGCGCGCAGGCGCCGGCCACCGGCGCCGAGACCGCCCAGCTCGCGAAGCTGGTGCCCGCCGACACGCTCGTCCTGCTGGGCGCGCGGAGTCCCGGTGCGGCGCTGGCACAGCTCCGGACGCGGCTTGTCGCCGACCCGGCGCTCGCCCCGGCCGTCACGCAGGTGGACCAGGCGCTCGGCGTGGTGGGCGGGTTTGACGCCGCTACCGGCTGGATTGGCGACACGGGCATCGCCATGACCAACACAAACGGCAAGCCCGCCGTCGGGCTCGTCATTTCCCCAACCGACGCCGCGGGCGGGAAGCGCCTGCTCACACAGCTCCGGAGCCTCGCCCAGATCGCCGGCGCCGCTGCGAACGTCATCCCCACGTTTGATGACGCGGTGTACGGCGACGCGACCGTAACCATCGTGGACATCCCCAACGCCGGCAACGTGCTTCGCCTGCTGCAGGGCAGCACCAGAAGTGCCTGTGGCCCGACCTGCCGCGCTGCGGTACCCCAGGATACCCACATCACGTTCGCCTACGCGACAACCCCGCAGGTCATCGTGATCGGCAGCGACGCGCAGTTCGTGAAGGCCGTGCTCGACGCCCGCAGCGGTCCGTCGCTCGCGACGCAGCCCCGCTTCAAAGACCTCCTTGCGAAGGCCGGCGCCAGCACGAGCGGCCTCACCTGGATAGATATCGCCGCAGTGCGCGAGCTCGTCGCAGCCGCCCTGCCCGCCAGCGCTCGCGCCAGCTATGACGCGGACGTCAAGCCCTATCTCGCGCCCATCGACGGCCTCGTCGCCACCGGCAGAACCGACGGCGACCTCATCCGCTCGACCATCATCCTGTCCACCAAGCCCTGACACCCTGTAGGCTCGCCGCTGGCGGGCCCGCCCAAAGGTTCGCAGCCACAAGGAGCAGCACCGCACATGTCCGTCCGCATCCGCCTCACCCGCGTCGGGGCGACCAAGCAGCCGTCATATCGCGTCGTCGTGGCTGACAGCCGCTCGGCTCGCGACGGCCGCGCCATCGAGACGATCGGCCACTACAACCCCCGCCAGGAGCCCGTCGAGTTCGTTGTCGACGCCGCCAAGGCCAAGGACTGGATGTCCAAGGGCGCACAGCCCTCCGACACCGTGGTTCGGCTGTTCAAGCAGGCCGGCATCCTGCCGGGCGGCAAGTAGACACGCGATGGCCGCCGCAGAACTTGTTGCCTACGTCGCTAAGTCCCTTGTCGACGATCCCGAGGCCGTGACGGTCGAAGTGGTCGAAGGCGAAGAGGGCACCATCATCGAGCTGCACGTGGCCGAGTCCGACATGGGCAAGGTCATCGGGCGCAACGGCAGCGTCGCCAAGGCGCTCCGGACGCTGCTCAAGGTGACTGCCGCCCGCAACGGCGAGCCCGTCAGCCTCGAAATCGTCTGAGGGGGCCGTCCACGGCTCCCTCGCAGCCTCCCAAGTCCGGCGCTGCCCGCCGGGTCCGCAAGTCAGTCGTGCCCGGCGCGTTCGGGTCGTCGGGCGCCTCCAGTGCATCAGCCGGCGTTCCCGCGCGTGCGCCCATTGCCGGACGCCTCGTGGTTGCGCTTGTGCGCGGCTTTCGGGGCCTCAATGGGCAGCTCCGCGTTGAGCTCCTGACGGACCGTCCCGAGGAGCGCTTTGCGCCCGGGACCGTGTTGTTCCCGGAGGGCACAACAGAGCGGCTCATCGTGTCGGAGTCCTCGGCCGTGGCGGATGGTCCCGGCTGGTGGCTCCGATTCCGGGAGCTGCACGATCGCAACGCCGCCGAGCGGCTGCGCGATGTCTACCTCGAGATCGAGCCCGCGACGGAGCCCCGTGAACCGGGCCGCTGGATGTGGCACGAGATCGAGGGCCTCGCCGTGCGATCCTCTTCTGGCGAGGACCTGGGCACAGTCGTTGCGATCTATCGGGCTGGCGGCGCCGAGGTGTTTGTCGTGCGCGGGCCGAAGGGCGAGCTGGACGTGCCTGCCGTGCACGGCATCGTGTTGGACCTTGCCCCGGACCGGGGCGAAATCATCGTAGACCTCGACACACTTGCGCTTGATGCGCGACCCGTTGATGACGAGGGCTACGTGCGTCCGCGCGACCGTCGGCCGCAGAAACAGCCCAAGCCGCCGAAGCCGCAGCGCGAGCCGCGACCGGTGGCGGCGCCCGCCAAGCCCTCGGCGCCCAACCGGAACACGGTGCCCAAGGCCACCGCGCGCCTTGGCGGCCGATCGGGATCAACGCCTGCGCCCGGGCCTGGTCCCGACGATAACGGCGAAGTGGCGCCCGAGACGCCCGCCGGCTGATGGCGCTGGAGGTCGATGTCCTGACGCTGTTCCCGCCGATGGTGGAGGGGCCGCTCCGGGAGAGTATCCCTGCGCGGATCCAGGAGCAGGGGCTCGCCGCCATTCGTGTCCACGACCTGCGGACATGGGGCATAGGCCGCCATCGCACCGTTGACGACTACACCTACGGCGGCGGCGCCGGGATGGTCATGCGCCCGGAGCCTGTGGCGGCCGCGCTCGCCCAGCTGCGTCGGCCGGACTCCATCGTGATCCTCCTCGATCCCGCGGGCCGCGTGTTCGCGCAGGCGGTGGCCAACGAGCTCTCCCGGGCCTCGCACTTGGTCTTCCTCTGCCCGCGGTACGAGGGCGTGGACGAGCGGATCCGCTCCATGGCGGACATGGAGCTGTCCATCGGCGACTACGTGCTCACCGGCGGGGAGCTGGGCGCCCTGGTCATCATCGACGCCGTCCTGCGCCTGCTCCCGGGCGCTATCGACGAGGCGTCCACGCAGGAGGAGTCCTTTGTGGCAGGACTCTTGGAGTATCCGCAATACACGCGCCCGGCAACATTCGAGGGCGTGACCGTGCCGCCGGTCCTGGTCTCGGGTCACCACGAGCAGGTCCGCAAGTGGCGCCTGCGCGAGTCGCTGCGCCGGACCCTGCAGCGGCGTCCGGACCTGCTCCAGGGCCGGTCGATGACCAAGGAAGAGGCCAAAGCGCTAGCCGAGGTTCGGGCGGAGGCTCGCACGGAGGCCGCCGGGCCGGAGCCCGGAGCGAGCGGGGAGACGCAGGCGGGCTGACACGTGCGGCGGCGCATGCTATTCTCCGCCGTCGGCCGCGCCCAATCTGTGGCTCGACGCCCCACAACCTGAGCCACCCGCAGCCGCTCGCCGCGGCTGCTGACGCACCGACAAGGACCGCTCACCGTGAACGTGCTCAACGAGATCGTCGCCGATCAGCTCCGCACCGACCTGCCGGTGATCACCCCGGGCGACACCGTCAAGGTCAGCGCCAAGGTCATCGAGGGCACGCGCGAGCGAGTCCAGGTCTTTGAGGGCCTGGTGATGAAGATGCGCAACAGTGGTGTCGCATCGTCCATCACGGTTCGTCGCATCGCCTCGGGCGTCGGCGTGGAGCGCACCTTCAAGATCCACAGTCCGCGCGTTGAGAAGATCGAGGTCGTCCGACACGGCCAGGTCCGCCGCGCGAAGCTCTACTTCCTGCGCAATCGCGTGGGGAAGGCCGCCACGACGCTTCGCGAGCGCCGCTAGCCGGCCCGCCGGGCCAACGCCCGGCACCCGCAACCCTGACGACCCCCGGCCTGCCGGGGGTCTCGTCATGTCTGGCCCCAACACGCGACCGCTGGGGGCTACCCTTCGCACGATGGCCGTGATTGTCCCCACCCTCCGCTTCGAGCGCCCCCGGTGGCGTGACGGGTTGCTGCGAATTGCCGGGGTGGACGAAGTTGGCGTTGCGCCCACGTGCGGCGCGGTGGTCGCGGCCGCGGTCATCATGCCGCCGTACTGCAAGCGGATCCCAGGCGTGCGGGACTCGAAGACGATGTCCGCCCTGCAGCGCGAGCGACTGGCGCCGGTGATCCGCCGCCGTGCGGTTGCCGTGGGGGTGGGCGCGGCGTCTGTAGCCGACATCGACCAGCTGAACATCTACCACGCCACACATCTGGCGATGCGCCGGGCCATCGCACGTCTCGGCGGACACGACCACGTACTGGTTGACGGGCTGCACATTGCGGGCTTTGAGGCCCAGGTTGGTCCGTACACCGCCATCGTTGACGGCGACGCGCTGGTCTACTCAATCGCGTGCGCCTCGGTGGTGGCCAAGACGGTCCGCGATCGGATGATGGCCAAACTTGCCGTTCGCTATCCGCAGTACGGATGGGAGCGCAACGCCGGCTACGCCACACTTGAGCACCGGACGGCCATCCGGCAGTTTGGCCTGACGCCGCACCACCGCAGCAGCTGGCAGGCACTGCAGGTGCTGACGGCCGGCGACCAGCTGGGCATGTTCGACGGCGGGGTTGGCGACGATCCCGGCGACGACCCAGGTGATCTGCTTGCGGACGACGAGATGGCGCTCCTCGGCTAAGCGGGCGATAAGCAGGCGGTAAGCCGGCGATGAGCGGGCGTGTTCATGCTGCGCGAGATGGGCCTCGGCGAGCACGCAACACCCCAGCAGCGCATCGGCGCGGACGCCGAGGCGCGTGTGGCAGCGGGGCTGCTCGCCGCGGGCTGGACGCTGCTGGCGAGGAACGTGCGGGTTGGGCGCTCTGAGCTGGATATCGTTGCGGTGGATGCAGGGCCACCGGCGTCGCTCGTCGTGGTTGAGGTGCGTGCTCGCGGTCGACGGGACTACGGTCTTGCCGAGGAGACCTTGGACTACCGCAAGCGCGCGGCGCTGCGGCGGGGGATCGGGGAGCTGCTGGCGTCAGGCGTCTTGCCGGACGGGTCGCCGCTGCCACGCATTCCGGTCCGCTTCGACCTCGTGGCGGTGGATCGCGGCCCCGACGGCCGGGAGGCGCTGCGGCATCACCGCGGGGTCGCCCTGTAGGCATCCGTGTGTGAACTGCGTGGTACACTCTGCCCCGGTCGCGGCGTGCCCGTGGCCAAGGCAATCACGCCCGGACCGACACCAGCCGGCCGGAGCACACACGCGGTGCCGCCACCGATCGGGGTGGTGCCGGGCCGGACATGACGTCTGGGCCGGTTCCCGTCGGCGCATCGCGGAGGCAAGAACCGCAGGAGGCCACACAGTGCCCACGACTTCGATGCGCCAGCTGCTTGAGGCAGGCGTCCACTTCGGACACCAGACTCGCCGCTGGAACCCCAAGATGAAGCCGTTCATCTTCGCGGAGCGCAATGGCATCCACATCATCGACCTGGCCCAGACCGTCAAGCGTCTGGACGCGGCCCTTGAGTTCGTCACCGAGACGGTCGCTCGCGGGGAGTACGTGCTCTTCGTGGGCACGAAGAAGCAGGCGCAGGAGCCGGTGATGCAGGAGGCCATCCGCGCCGGGATGCCCTTCGTCACCAAGCGCTGGCTGGGTGGCATGCTCACCAACTTCGTCACCATCAAGAAGCGCATCGGGCTGATGGACCAGCTTGAAGCCCGCCAGCAGGCCGGCGACTTCGAGCGGATGACCAAGAAGGAAGCGGCCAAGCTCACCGAGGAGCTCGAAGGGCTCCAGGCCACGCTGGGCGGGATACGCAAGATGAAGCGCCAGCCGGGCGCCATCTTCATCGTTGACCCGCACCGCGAGCGGATCGCCGTGACCGAGGCCAACAAGCTCGAGATCCCG
>JANYAA010000298.1 GCA_025355255.1 Chloroflexota bacterium
CTTCTCCGAGGTCATCAACGCGGTCAACTGGGACGCTTTGTCACCCTTGACGCCCAGCAGGGTCACCAGCTGGGCGGCAACCGAAGCGCGCTTCGCGGACGTGAGCGTTGACGGATTTGCGGCAAGCCGATCCCGCGAGACGGTGGTGGCCAAGGTCACCGTTCCGGACCGGTCGTAGATTGCGCCGCGCGCGGGATCCACGGTGTAGGTGATGGCGGACTGGTGGGCAGCCATGGCGGCGAGGTCGTCGCGCCGTGTGATCTGCCAGTACCCGAGGCGCATGCCGATGCTGCCGGCTGCCAGCGCGAAGACCAGCAGCACAACCAGCGTGCGCACCCGGGAGTCAGTACGGCCCAGCATGTCCGCGGCGCCCTACCGAGCCGGCACGATGAGCGGCTCGGGCAGCGGCCCAAGCCCCGAGTTCACGGCGAGTGCCTTGATCGCTGGGGCCTTGCCAAGGCGGTTCAGCTGATTGCGCAGGTCCTGCGCCTGCTCGTCAAGGCGTCGGCCCTCGGTGGTAAGGCGATCCGCCTGATAGCCCGTGGCTGAGACGCGGATGTCCTGCGACAGCGAGAAGAACGCGGCGGCAAAGGCCACAACGATGGCAGCGAGGATCAGCCCCACGGCCGGCGAGCGGCGACGGGACCGCGCAATCGCGCGACGGCGGCGCGGCAGAGCGGGCGACTCGGCGCCGACGCGGCGAACCGGCGTCGCAGCGCGAGGGGCGCGCCGGACAACCGGCGGCAGGGTGATCGCGCCAGGACGAGCGCGCTCGTAGACCGCCATGGATCAGCTCCCGGATGCGTAGTGCACGCGGGCGCCCCGCAGGTCCCCAAGGGCGATGCCGTCGGCGAGGAGGCTGAACTCCAGCTCGTCGGGACCCACGTCGGCGCGCTCGGGCGCAACGTTGCGGTCACGGTGCTCCGCAATCTCGTGCTGGCGGCGTCCATAGCTCCGGCGGCGGCTTGCGGCGTGGCGCTTGCTCATGGCGGGGGCTCCTGTGTATCCGGTGGTGTCGTGGGTCGATCGAGTGGTCTGGGGGGTCAGGCGGCGAGTCGCTCGGCGGCACGGAGGCGGGCGCTTCGGGCCCGCGGGTTGGCGGTCACTTCGGCGTCGGTGGGGACAAGCGATGGACGGGTCACAAGGCGCAGGCGCGGGCTGTGGCCACAGACGCAGATGGGCACCTGCGGCGGGCAGATGCAGCCGCGACGCTCGCCTGCGAGAAACTGCTTGACGATGCGGTCCTCGAGCGAGTGGTAGGACAGGACGACAAGGCGCCCGCCCGGCCGCAGGAGGTCAACGGCTGCGGTCAGGCCCGCCTCCAGTGCTCCCAGCTCGTCATTCACCGCAATCCGGAGCGCCTGGAAGACGCGTGTGGCCGGATGCGTGCGGCGCGGCTTGCGCGGATTGCCAGGGACCACGCGCTCCACGAGCGCCGCCAGGCCCTCGGCTGTGCCCACAGGCGTTGCGGCCCGCTCGGCCACGATCGCCTTGGCAATGCGCCACGCCGCTGGCTCCTCGCCATAGCGGCGGAACAGCGACGCCAGACCGTCGGCGTCCAGCGTTGCAAGCAGGTCCGCAGCCGGCACCCCACATGTGGTGTCAAAGCGCATGTCGAGCGGTCCCCCAGCCCGGAAGCCGAAGCCGCGCTCGCGGTCGGCCAACTGGAAGGACGACAGGCCGAGATCGAAGAACAGCCCGTCAACGGCGGGAAAGCCCGCCTCGGGTGCCACCTCGGCCAACTCGCTGAAGTTGGAGCGACGCAGCACAAGACGGTCGCCGAAGCGGGCGAGCCGCTCGCCCACGCGGGCAATCGCGGCCTCGTCGGCGTCAAGCCCGAGGACGCGCCCGTCAGGGCTGGCGGCCTCCAGGATCCGCTCGGTGTGCCCACCGCCGCCAACCGTGGCGTCGATCTGGAGGCTGCCGGACTGCGGGGCGAGGGCGCCAAGCACCTCGTCCTGCATCACCGGCGAATGTCCTACCTCCATCATTCCTCCACGGGTGGTGTACGGATCCCGAGCGGACCCTGGAAGCGCATATGGTTCGACGTCAGAACCCCAGACCGGAAATGGCGGCAGCGAAGGCCTGGGGATCCTCCAGCTCGCGGCTGTAGTCATCCCAGCGCTCCGGCGCCCAGATCTCGACGTGGCCTTGCGAGCCGATGACCGTGGCCTCGGCATCGATGCCTGCAAACGTGCGCAGGTTCTGCGGGAGGAGCAGCCGGCCCTGCCGGTCAAGCTCGGTCTCGAAGGCCCCTGCGAACAGCCGCCGCTGCAGCAGCCTGGCGCGCGGGTCGGAGATCGGCAGCGCGGCCACCTTTTCCCCGATGAGGTTCCAGGCACCCATGGTGTGGATGGCCAGACACTCGTCTAGCCACCGCGCAACCACCACGCCGCCGTCGAGTGGCGCGCGGAAACGTGACGGGATCGCCAAGCGACCCTTACCGTCTACCGCATGCCGGTACTCGCCGGTAAACACGTGCCGCGTTGCTCCTGACGTCGGTGACCCACTGGAGACACTTCAACGGGCGTCTGACGGGTCAGACCACCCACTTTGCTCCACTTTGGGCCACTTCCCCGCATCATAGCGCCCTCAGAGGGCGCGTCAATGCCAAATCGCGACTGGGCGGGGGTACGAATGGGCCGGGTCAGGGTCGGCATGCGTCGCGCGGAGGGCGCGCGAGCGCCTGAGGGTCTGGTGGGCGCATCCGCCCACTGGCAGCCCAACGATTGCGGCGCGGACCATGTCAGCCGTGCCGCGCGCCAGCGCGGAACCGATGACCCGCGGGGCGACCCAGCGCCCTGGCGCGCTTAGCGCGTCGGCGTCGGGATCTTGAGCTGCGTGCCCGCGTGCAGCGCGCTCGGCTTGACCGTTGGGTTCATCGCGTAGATCCGCGACAGCTTGACCCCGAAGAACTGGGCAACGCTGTAGAGGCTGTCCCCGCTCTTGATCCTGTAGATGTAGCAGTCGGTCACGCCCGGACACGCGGTCACGAGCTTCATCCGCGAGGGTGAGCCCGGCGGGATCGGCTTGGGTGTCGGGGTGGGCGCTGGTGTCGCCGCCGGCGATGGCGCAAGCGTGGGCGTGACTGGTGGGCTGGGCGACGGCGACAGCGACGTCGCCGCGGTCACATCGGGTGATGCGCCAGCGACGGCAGACGCCGTTGCGACGGCCACGCTGGGCACCACTGCCCCGGCCGTCGAGGATGGCGCCGCAAAGCTCGACAGGTCGATGCCACCGCGCCGCAGGACAAATCCAAAGGACATCCCGGCCGACAAGAGCAGGACCAGCAGGGCTGCAACGGTGGCGCGCGGCACGCGACCGGAGTGATGCGCCGGTTCGGCGCTGGCGTCGGGATCGGCCAGACCGGCGCGGATGTAGCGCGGGCAATCCGCATGCGACAGGTGCAGGCAGAGCAGCTCCTGCTGGCGGATCGACTGCGGACGGGGGTCACCGGCGGCAATGCAGACGTTCGCAGCGTCGGGGACAGGGTTCGGGGCGACCACGAGCGAGTCGTTTTGGTGGCGCAGGAAGGGGCAGATTGCGGCACCGGCCGCACGCGGCTCATCAAAGATGCCCGGGTTGGACAGGTGGGCTTCCGGTGTTGTCGGCGCCGCCGAAGCGCGCTTCGTTCTTCGTCGGACCGGCGGCGGTTTGCCGGCGGCGAGCTCGTCGGTCAGAGCTTGACCCTCCTGGTGCGGTGCTTCCACCCCGTTCCGCCGGGAGTCTAGTACCTCCAGAGGCTTGCGGTGGACGATTCCCGGGTGGTAGGCTCCGCCACCGGTAGCCGTCATCACGATCCGCTCCGGGAGGCGGAGTCAGCGGACGGTGGCCAGGAGGTATGGCTGTCCATGGCGATGACATTGGAGAACCCGTCTCGCGGTCCCTTGCCAGAGACGGGGGCCACCACGATGGCCGCCCACCGCATTCGTCGCTGCCACCATCGTCGGCTGGCGATGTCGGAGCGCCCGCAGGACCACGTGGAGTGCCTCTTCCCCGATCCGAAGGCTCCGCTGCTCCTGGGTGACTGGATGCAGGCCACGGCCGCATGCAACGCGTGCAAGGTGCCCACCGCGTTCCGGGACGACGAGGACTAAACCTCAGCGGCAGGCGCCAGCGAGGCGGCCTGTAAGCCGAGTTGAATCCCGACGCCTGTTTGAGCGTGGCCGGACCCCGTCTACCCCGCGTGACGGCGTCTCATGATTCCACCGCCGGCCACCCCGATTGAGTGCAGAAACGTGTGCAGCCCGAGGCACCCGCGTGGCCTGGTCGATCCCAACGAAGGCAGGCGATCGCTGCGTCTCCTCTCCAGCTGGCGTCGAGCCTAGCTGTTGCGCTTCAAGGCGCCGGCGCCGGGATGGTGACAGCCTCGAGGCAGGCGAGCACGGCCTCGACCCGCGACGAACCCGCGCAGTGACCGTTGACGTTCGGTATGAAGTACGCCCTCCATGGTTTGTGCTGACGGAGATCAAGCCAGTAGACAACCAAGCCAGCGATGTTCGGCTCGGTGTGCAGGGTAGGCGCGCCATGACCGAGGGCCGCACGATCAGCCCAGATGATGGCGCTGGCGTGCGAGAAGCCCGCCTCAATTGCGACTATCCCGCAGTCGATCCCCGCCAGTTGCGACAGCTTGGCGCCTAGCCGACGGCTGAGACCCTGCCAAGGATCCATGAGCCCAGTTCGAGGACCGCTCCGGGTCGCCACGTACCCAGGGCTTCCGTCCTGTACGAACACCCGCAGAAGCTCAGGGTGAACGACATCGGCGATTGGGACCTCTCGACCTTGCTCATCAGGCCCGAGAGCATCTGGGTACTCCGCCAGTGGCACTGTGCCCGGCGAGGCAGCGAGCGCAAGC
>JANYAA010000304.1 GCA_025355255.1 Chloroflexota bacterium
AGCAGCGTGGTCGCGTCCAGGCTCGCCTCCACGTTGTGCACCTGGGCGATCGTCCGCCGCCGTCCCACCGTGTCCGCCACGCGCGGCTGCGCCAGAACCCGCGACAGGTCCAGCGAGCGGGCCTTCCAGTGGTCCAGCGCCGGACGCATCTCAAGACGATCGGAGCGGCCAACCATCTCGTCAATCGTCCGGAACCCCAGCCGCGCCATGTGCTCGCGCACTTCGCGGGCGATAAACGTCATGAAGTTGACGACATGCTGCGGGTCGCCCATGAAGCGCTCGCGCAGGACGGGATCCTGCGTCGCCACGCCCACCGGGCAGGTGTTCAGGTGGCAGGCGCGCATCATCACGCAGCCCAGCGACACGAGTGGCGCCGTGGCGAAGCCAAACTCCTCCGCGCCAAGCAGCGCGCCAATCACCACATCGCGGCCGGTCTTGAGCTGCCCGTCCACCTCAACGGTGATGCGCGAGCGCAGGTCGTTGGCCACCAGCACCTGCTGGGCCTCGGCCAGCCCAAGCTCCCACGGGATGCCGGCGTGCTTGATCGAGGTCAGGGGCGACGCGCCCGTGCCGCCGTCGTGGCCGGAGATCAGGACAACATCGGCATGCGCCTTCGCCACCCCGGCCGCCACCGTGCCCACGCCCACTTCGGCCACCAGCTTCACGCTGATGCGGGCCTCGTGGTTGGCGTTCTTGAGGTCGTGGATGAGCTCCGCGAGGTCCTCGATGGAGTAGATGTCGTGGTGCGGGGGCGGGCTGATCAGCCCCACGCCGGGCGTGGAGTGGCGCGTCTTGGCAATCCACGGGTAGACCTTGGAGCCCGGCAGCTGGCCACCCTCGCCAGGCTTGGCGCCCTGGGCCATCTTGATCTGGAGCTCGCGGGCGTTGACCAGGTACTCCGACGTCACGCCAAAGCGCCCGGAGGCCACCTGCTTGATCGCGCTGTTCTTGGAGTCGCCGTTCTCCATCGGCTCGTAGCGCGCCGGGTCCTCGCCGCCCTCGCCAGTGTTGGACTTGCCGCCGAGGCGGTTCATCGCGATGGCCAGCGCCTCATGCGCCTCACCGCTGATGGAGCCGTACGACATCGCGCCCGTCTTGAAGCGCCGCACGATCGATTCGACCGATTCGACTTCCTCAATCGGCACCGGGCGAAGAGCGGGCTTGAATTCCAGCAGCCCCCGCAGGGTGGCGAGGCGTGCGGACTGGTCGTCCACAAGGCTTGTGTAGTCCTTGAACGTGCTGTAGTCGCCGGTCCGGACGGCCTTCTGGAGCGTGTGGATGGTGAGCGGGTTGAACAGGTGGTGCTCGCCATCGGCGCGCCACTTGTACTGGCCGCCGGTGCCCAGCTGGCGATGGACGATGGGCCGGGACGGCGGGTAGGCCTCGGCCTGGCGGAGCTGGACCTCGCGCGCGACGGTCTCGATGCCGATGCCGCCGATGCGGGACGGCGTCCAGGTGAAGTACTCATCCACAAAGTCGCGGTTCAGCCCCAGCGCCTCGAACACCTGCGCGCCGTGGTAGCTGTGGACCGTGGAGATGCCCATGCGGCTGATGGCCTTGATGACGCCCTTCACCACGGCCTTGCGGTAGCGCCTCTCGGCTTCCGGCGTGGGCCCGGGGATGATGCCCAGACGCACCTGGTCGTCGATGGTCTCAAACGCCAGATACGGGTTGATGGCTGATGCGCCATACCCGATGAGCAGGCAAAAGTGGTGCGCCTCACGGGGCTCGCCGGACTCCACGATGAGCCCCGCCCGGCCGCGCGTGCCGGCCCGGACAAGATGGTGGTGCACGGCCGAGACGGCGAGGAGCGCCGGGATGGGCGCGTCGGTCTCGTCGTGGCCGCGGTCCGACAGGATGATCTGGTTGTAGCCCTCGCTGATGGCCTCGGACGCGCGCTGGCGCAGGTCCTCGATCGCGCGGCGCAGCCCCGCCCCGTCGTCCGCCACCTTGAACAGGATGGGCAGCGTGATCGCCTTGAAGCCGTGCGAGGCGGGCGTGCCGTCCAGCGCGCGGATCCGCTCAAGCTCAATGTTGCTGATTACGGGCTCCGGGATCGCCAGTTGGTGGGCCGCACCGGGGCCGGGCTCAAGCAGGTTGTCGTCCGCCCCCACGGCCCGCTCGGTGGCCATGATGATCTCCTCGCGGATCGCGTCCACGGGAGGGTTTGTGACTTGGGCGAAGGACTGCTTGAAGTAGTTGTAGAGCAGCTGCGGGTGATCCGAGAGGACCGCCAGGGGCGCGTCGTTGCCCATGGAGCCCACCGGGTCAGCCGCGGTGGTGGCCATGGGATCGATGATCAGCTTGACGTCCTCGGCCGTGTAGCCAAAAACCTCCTGCCGCCTGAGGATCGTCTCGTGGTCCGGCAGGATCACGTTGACCGGCTTGGGCAGGTCTTCCAGACGAACGGCGTGCTCGGCGATCCACGCTTCATACGGCTGAGCGGCTGCGAGGGCGTCCTTGAGCTCATCGTTGCTGATGATGCGGCCCTGCGCCGTGTCCACCAGGAACATGCGGCCGGGCTGGAGACGGCCCTTGGCTACGACATCCTTGGACGGGATGTCCAGAACGCCAGCCTCCGACGCCATGACCACCCGGCCGTCGCGGGTGACCCAGTAGCGGCCCGGGCGGAGGCCGTTGCGGTCAAGCGTGGCGCCGATGCGCACACCGTCCGTGAAGGCCAGTGATGCCGGACCATCCCAGGGCTCCATGAGCGTGGCGTGGTACTGGTAGAACGCCTTGCGCGCGGACGGCATCGACGCGTCGCGGCTCCAGGGCTCAGGCACCATCATCGCCATCGTGTGGGCGAGTGATCGGCCGCCCAGGTGCAGCAACTCCAGCACGTTGTCGAAGATGGCGGTGTCGGACCCGTCCACGTCCACCGCCGGCAGGACCTTGCGCAGATCCTCGCCAAAGACTGAAGAGCGGAGCGTGGACTCGCGGGCGAACATCCAGTTGACGTTGCCGCGGAGCGTGTTGATCTCGCCGTTGTGGCTGATGTAGCGGTACGGATGGGCGCGCGCCCAGGACGGGAACGTGTTGGGGGAGAAGCGACTGTGGACAAGGCCCAGCGCGCTTTCGAACCTGGCATCCAGCAGATCCGGGTAGAACGTCAGCAGCTGGGACGCGTTGAGCATGCCCTTGTACACGATCGTGCGGCAGCTCATGGACGGGACGTAGAAGTCCGCGCGGCCTGGAAGGGCGCTGCGGGTGACGGCCTTCTCGAACAGCCTGCGGGCGATGTAGAGGCGGCGGTCGAAAGCGAGGTCGCCGTCCTCTGTGACCTCGAGATCCGCCGGGCGGGCGATGAACACCTGCTCCATGACCGGCTGGCTTGCCTGGGCCGATGGGCCAAGACCCTTCGGGTTGACTGGGACATCGCGGCGGGCGGTGACGTCGAGGCGG
>JANYAA010000335.1 GCA_025355255.1 Chloroflexota bacterium
ATCGACAAGGACCTGATCGTCCGAGTGGCGCGCGCGTACGCCTCCGCGGGGCCCGCGGCGATCCTCATGGGTGGCGGGTCAAACCACTGGTACCACGGGGACCTGACCGGTCGCGCCTTCGCGCTGCTCGCGGCGCTCACGGGCAACATCGGCCGGTCGGGCGGAGGGTTCTCCGTCTACGTCGGGCAGTACAAGGTCCGGGTGGATACCTCGCCCTGGTGGAACCCGGGCGGGACAAAGGCGCACGTCGTGCCGTCGATCTACTTCGTCCGCGGGAAGACCGAAACGATGCACCCGGACGTGCCGTACCCGAAGCAGGGCTGGCACGCCCTAGTCTGCACGTTCGCCAACATGTTTGTGCAGGCGATGGATGTCAACCGCCTCCATGAGACCCTGGCCGGCCTAGACCTCATCGTGGTCGTCGACCACCAGATGACCGAGACCGTAAGGTGGGCGGACGTGGTCCTGCCTGCAACGACCTGGTATGAGAAGACGGACCTCACGGCGACGCCGCTGCACCCGTTCCTCCAGCTCCAGCAGGCGGTCATCGAGCCAGTCGGCGAGTCGCGCTCGGAGCTCGCCATGTGGCGCGAGATCGTCCGGCGCATCGACCCCGCCAAGGCGGCCGAGTTCTTCGACATGGACGAGGAGGCTGCCATCGAGGCGATCCTCGCCGCGGGCGACCGCCCCGGCGGCCCCACTGAGGGGATCACGCTGGAGATGCTCAAGGCGGGGCCCGTCCGCCTCCGCGTCCCTGACCCCGACATCCCGTTCCTCGCCCAGATCCAAGACCTCAAGCCGTTCCCGCCCCGGTCGCTGCCGGCGAAGCTTGAGCAGACCCAGCCGTTCGTCCCCACTGGTCGCATCGAGTTCTACAAGGAGGAGCAGCGGTTCCGCGACCTCGGCGAGGCCGTGCCAACCCACAAGGCGCCGTTCGACGACGGCGTCCACGACCCGAAGGCCTGGCCGCTGGCGCTGCTGACGCCGCACTCGAAATGGCGGATCCACTCCTCGTACGCGAACAACGCCTGGCTCCAGGAGATCCACGGCGGCCGGCCCGAGGTGTTCATCTCGGCCGAGGACGCGTCGGCCCGGGGTATCGAGACCGGGGATGAGATCCGGGTCTTCAATACCCGCGGCGGGGTGGTCGCCTGGGCGCGCGTCACGCCGTCCGAACAGCCAGGGTCCGTCACCCTCTACGAGGGCTGGTGGCCGCGGCAGTTCAAGAAGGGCAAGGGCGTCAACGAGCTGACCTCGTCTGCCGTCAACCCGATCCACGAGGTCCACTTCGTGGGCAACATGTGGGCTCCCTCCACCGGCTGGAAGGACTGCCGGTGCGAGATCGAGAAAGCGAGCTCCGCGTCATGAGCGACCCCAAGGTCTCCCCGATCGAGGCCCTGTCACCCGCCTCCCGGGCATGGGGCGAGATCGGCCCCCACTCCGACCAGCCGCAGTGGGGCATGGTGGTTGACCAAGAGCGCTGCATCGGCTGCTGGTCGTGCGCCGTCATCTGCAAGAGCGAGAACAACGTGCCGCTCGGGATGTGGTGGAACCGCATCCTCACGGAGGGCGAGGCGCTCGACCAGCCCGAGGTCACCCGCCGCGAGGGCCTCGAGATGCACTGGCTGCCCCTCGCCTGCCAGCACTGCGAGAACGCCCCGTGCGTGAAGGTCTGCCCGGTCCAGGCGACCTACCACCGCAGTGACGGCATCGTGATGCAGGACACCGACCGGTGCATCGGCTGCCGCTACTGCATGATCGCCTGCCCGTACGGCGTCCGGAACTTCAACTGGGGCGCCCCGGCGCGGCCGACGCCCCATGACACCGGCATGGTCCCCGCGCGGCCGCTCGGGACCGTCGAGAAGTGCACGATGTGCGTCCATCGTCTGGCCGAGGGCCAGGTCCCCTCCTGCGTGTGGTCGTGTCCGGCCCAGGCGCGCACCTTCGGAGACCTCAACGACGCAAACAGCCGGGTCACCACCCTCATCCGCGATCGTGAGGCCACGGTGCTCCTCGAGGAGGTCGGCACCAAGCCGTCCGTCTTCTACCTCCCGCCCCGACGGAGGTCCCCGCTGTGAGCACCGCCGCACCCGCCCTCAGCACGAACGTCGCGCATCGCCGTCGTCCGGCACCGGCGCTCGCTGCATGGATCGTTACCCTGCTCGCACTGATGGCGGCTGGCGTCGCCGCCTTCATCTACCAGTTCGCGAACGGCCTCGCCGTCACCGGCATGAGCAACGTCGTGATGTGGGGCCAGTACATCCTGTTCTTCATGTTCTTCGTCGGCCTATCGGCGGGCGGCCTGATCGTCGCGTCAGCCGGCCGGCTATTCGGCGTCAAGGCGTTCAAGCCCATCATGCGCCTTGCCGTCCTCGAGGCGACGGTCGCGGTGATCCTCGCGGCGACCTTCATCCTCCCAGACCTGGGTCGGCCCGAGCGTATCCTGAACATTCCTCTCTACTTCAACCCGACTTCGCCGATGATCTGGGACATCACCATCGTGAGCGTCTACATGGTGATGTCGGCCTTCTACGTCTGGCTCTACACCCGGGCCGACCTTGCCCGGCGCGGGTCCTGGCTGGCATTTGGGACCGGCACATCGGAGCGAGCCATGCGCCGCGAGGACCGCGCCAAGGCCGTAATGGCATGGATCGCGCTCCCGGCGGCGATCATGCTGCACTCGATCACGGCGTGGATCTTCGGGCTCCAGATCAGCCGCGGCTTCTGGTACAGCTCGATCATGGCGCCCATGTTCATCACGTCGGCGCTCGTGTCTGGCATGGGGCTCGTCATCCTGCTCGCCCTCGCCCTGCGCCGGCTGGGCAGGCTCGCCTTCCCGAACGACCTGGTCGCGATGCTCGGGGGCCTCCTCGGAGTGTTCATCTGCGTCGAGGCCTTCCTGCTCCTCGCCGAGTATCTCACCGCCAGCTACCCCGGAGCACCGGAAGGAGTCGCGGTGAGGCGCATGCTCGGCGGACCCTACCTGCCCCTGTTCCTCGCCGAGGTGGTCGGCGGGCTCCTCATTCCATTCGCGATCCTCGCGACCCGCCGCCTGCGGCGGGACCCCCGCTGGGTCGGCGTGGCCGCCGCGATCGGGATCGTCGGGATCTTCGTCCACCGGCTCAACCTCGTCCTTAACGGACTCTCCTACCCGAACATCGAGCTTCCGCCCGGGTTGCCGGTCGGCCGGCCTCAGGACGGAACCTCATTCGCTGCCAGCTACTTCTACGTGCCGACGGCGATCGAGTGGATGGTCGTGCTCGGCGTCCTCGCCTTTGGCGCACTACTCTTCACGGCCGCCGTCTGGTACCTGCCGATGCAGGAGCCTGAGGAACACTAGGCGCATCGGGCGAGCGCCGCCCAGATGAATGGAGGCTAACGTGGCGGGATACGGGCTGGTGCAGGACCTCCGAGCGTAGGTCGGCATCTTGTTGGACGGGATCCTGCGCCGCACCGTGCGCACTCATGGGCGACTCACCCTCACCCTCTTCGGCTCCAACGCCGGACAGGATTTCACGGCCACGCCAAGTTGGCGTTGCCCGCGGGGCGCCGTACGCCCAGCGCCGGTCGCCGCGCAGCAGCTCGCCCCGCCAGTCCAAGTCGCTGAAGGGCGGGTTGGCGAGGACGCAGTGGGCTCGCGGCGGGACGACGCCCGGCGAGTGCGCCGGCCTGCGGCCACCTCGGGTGGGACGCTGCGATCGTTGCACACCGCCGGCGGTTCCCTATCGGAGCAGCACCGGCTCGAGTTTGGCGAGGGCGGCGGCGAAGAGGAGCGCGGGCTCGATGTCAGTGGCGACCCAATGGGGCGAATCGCAGATGGCCGACCCGAGCGCCGCGGTCATCGGCACGGGCCCCGCTTCGAACTCGCGCCTGCCGGGGCGGTCGACGGCCCACAGCCCGGTGATGTCCAGGACGAGCGACCGCGACGATCCGCGCCCGAACCTCAGCCCGGTAGGCCACCCGGAAACCGGGATGTTGAACATCATGATGGTGAAGCTGAGCGCGGAGACGATCGCCAGCAGCGGGATGGTCTGGTTGTTCAGGACGGTCTTGACGCGCTGGGTGGCCAAGCCCCACGCCGGCACGGTCACGACGGCCGCGCCGACCGAGATGAGCGGGCTGAGGTAGCCGTCCGGGATGTGCACGACGATCTCCTGCGGTTGTGTTCAAGCGTCCATTCGCTGGTTGAGGGCGTTTGGAGGCAACCGATGCGACAGATGTTTGCTGCAACCGCTTGCGTTAGGGCATCGTAGGGCCAAGTGCTCCTATACTCCCAAACGCCATGACCAGCCCCCGACCCAACCCGTCTGCCGTGATCCGGGGCGATGCCCTGTGGTCGGGCATCCGTGATGACCTCCGGGCGCGGGGCCTGCGCTGGACGCCCCAACGGCGCACCCTGGTAGAGGTCCTTTCGAAGACCCAAGGCCACGTGACCGGCGTGCAGCTGGTGGAGCGCTGCCGCGCGATTGACCCCGAGACCACGCCGTCCACGGTGTATCGGACACTTGACGTGCTTGAGGATCTCGGGCTCATCCGCCATGGTCACGGTGCGGACGGCCGCGAGGAGTTCCACGTGCTCCCGGCGGCCGAGCACGGCCATATCTACTGCCACAGCTGCGGCGGCACCTGGGAGATCGGCCACGACCAGGCGGCCTCGCTGCTGGAGACCCTCGCCTCTGAGCACCGGTTTACCGCGGACCTGAGCCACGTGACGATCGCCGGCCGATGCGCGGCCTGTCTCGAGGCCCCGCCCAGCGCCTGAGCGACGTCGGCCTGCGCCCGGGTCGTCCTGCGGCGGGGTTTGGCACCAGCCACCTGCTGGCTCAGCATCCCGGGTGCTAACCGCGCGCTACATCCTGCAGCCGCTCCCCGCCACGAGCGGCGGCCTGGCACCAATCAGGGTGCATCTGCCCCATCTGCGGCCCAGCCAGCATCGGCGATGCTGCGGCGTGCGATAGGCGCCTTGCCAGACGCTGCCCGCCGCGAAATTCGTGCGGCTAGCACCGGGGGTGCTGCGGCGGGCGCATACGGGCGACGAGCGCGAACAAACGAGAAACGGCCCCAGAGCCGAAGCCCAGGGCCGTGACGCGGTTCGAGGCTCAGTACTGGAAGAGCAGCATCGAGCCAGCGTTCGGCCGAAACAGCAACGGCGCCGGGGGGTTGCCCGACGCCGCTACGGCCTGCCTCAACGGTCGACTTACTGGTTGATCTTGATGTTCTGGATCACCGTGCCGAGGATCTTGGCATTGGCGTCAAACGTCGCCCCCGGTTTCCCGATCACCGAAAGCGTGAGCGTAGGCGTGGCGCCGCGGTTCACCACCACCACCAGCTCGTCGGTACCGGCGGCCAAGAGGCCGTTGCCCGTGTGGCGCACATCGATCGCCGTTGCGTCGAGGCCGTCCACGGTGCCAGTCTGGGAGTCCAGCAGCTCGTAGAGGTCGGTGTTGGTCTTGAAGTCCGAGACCACCGCTGCATATGCGCGGTTGTCCTGGGCGATCTGGATCGCCACGGGCGGCAGCTCGGAGTTGAGCACGATCTTGATCGGTTTGGGATCGAAGAGCATGCAGTTCCACTCTGGGTACTCGGTGACCGTCTTCCAGGCAGCCGGGTAGCTGACCGTGATGCCCGCGGCGGCGTTGCTGCAGGTGGCAAGGTCGCCCGCGCCACCGGACGCGCTCGCGGTGGGCGCCGCGCTCGTCGCCGCCGTGGGTCCCGCACTTGCGCCGCTCGAGCCGCCGGGCTCAACCGAGATGAGTGGCGCTGGCGTGGTGGAACTGGCGGGGCTGGCGGAGCTGCTCGGCTTGGGCGACAGGAGCGCAGAGCCGGGCGTCGGCGAGGCCTTGGCACCCACCGGAAACCACGAGGGCTTGGCGATGAAGCCATAGGCAAGCACGCCGACGATCAGCAGGACGAGCAGGATCAGGATGGTCTTGCCGCAGCCACCGCCCTTCTTGGGCGGCGGAGCGCTCAAGCCGGGCTGGCCCTGCGGTGCCCAAGCTGGCGGCGGAGCGCCCCAGCCGGGCTGGCCTTGCGGGAACTGTTGGCCCCATGCCTGCTGCGGGGGCTGCTGGCCCCCGGCTGCTGCGGAGCGCCCGAAGCGGGAGGCGGAGGCTGCTGCGGCATCAGCTGTGGCGGCTGCATCGGCTGCTGCGGGGGCGGGCCCCACGCGGGAGGCGGTGGCTGTTGGCCCCATGCCTGCTGCGGGGGCTGCTGGGGCGGCACCTGCTGGGGCGGCTGCGGTACGCCCCAGGCCGGAGGGGCTGGCTGCTGCGGCGGCTGACCCCAGCCCGGGGCGGGCGCACCGGCCGCCGCCAGCGGGGCACCGCAGACTTCACAGAAGCCCTCGCCCGAGAACAGCGCAGGGTGACCGTTGGGGCACCAGCGGATTTGATCTGTCATGCGAACCTCCGTTCCCCGGTCTGCCGGGTCCCGCCGCAGCGCAGGACGCCGTCGGACGACCTCGCGAGCACGCGCACCTCATGATCGCGCGACCTTGGGTCAGAGTGTCAGCCGATTCCGTGCCGGACCGAAGGGCCACAACGCAGCATCCGGCCCGCCGCACCGCAACGAGCAGAGCACGTCGGCCTGGCGTCGGCCGCCGGTGTGGACGTTCCCGGGGAGCCCCACGCCACGTCTGGCAGCCCGATGGAGCGGGGGCAGTTTGACAACCTGCCCATCAGGGCCAGCCGCTCCCCAACCACGACAACCCGCTGGCCGGCGACATGGGGCTCGCGTTCCAGGTGCTCAAGAACGCGGGGGTGGCGCCGCCGTGGATTGAGGCGGCCAAGGAGGTTGAGGGGCTGCTGGAGCGGCGTGACGCCATCCTGGCGCGCGCAGCCCATGGCGAGGCGCCGTCGGCCATCATGCAGAAGCGCGATCGGGCAGCCCTCGAGGAGCTCGTCGCCCGCGCCAATGCCACTGTCGCCCGCGTCAACGCGGAGGCGCCCACCGACCGACTGTACCGGCGGCCCCTATCGCTCGCGGATGTCGTCGCCAAGTACGACGAGGCGTGCCGCCGCTAGTTCTGGCCCGCGCTGGCCGCGTCCTCCTCGAGCATCGCCGGCAGGCTCCCACGGAGCGACGCAACGCTCATCACCACAAGGACGGCGAGGCCGATGCCCGCGATCAGCAGTACCACAGCGTCGTTCTCGTCGAACACCCCGAAGTGGCGGTATGTGGACCCGTCGAGCATGGACTGGCGCAGGTCCAGTGCTGACGCCGCCGCCATCGCCACGATGACCGCGGCGCAGCCGATCACCACCGCACCGAACACGCGCACCAGCCACCGCGTGGCCATCGCGAAGCAGAGCAGCAGCAGCACCGCCAAACAGCGAGACGTCATAGTCGTCCACAAGCCCGAAGACCGGCAGCGTGGCGATCACCACGAGGGCCGACAGCGCGAGTCGCTTGGGCAGTGGGTTGGTGCGAGGGACGCGCGCGCAGACCCAGCCGTTCGCATCCGCGCCTCGATCCTCGCCGCAACGTCGGCGTAGTTCTCGGGCGTCGCGTACGCCACCATCAGCCGGCGCCAGCCGTTGCGCAGGTCGATCTGCCGGCTGCCCGGCTTGAAGACGGCGCTGAAGCCTCCGGCAAATGCAACCGACTCCGATTCCCGGGACATCGCCATCGCGCCAGCGCCGGCCGCCCCGGGCCTGCCAGCGAGGATGCCCGCCGCCAGCGCGAGCCGGTTCGCGGTCTTGGCCCGCCGGTCGCCCGCAGGATGCGCAACCGGGCCGTTCGGGGCATCTTCGGGGCGCCGATTGGCCCCGGTTGCGCCCCTGGTTTCAGCCAGCCCACGCGGCCAGCGGCAGCTCCACGTGGACCATGGTCGGGCCGCCGGCCGGGCTGTCGAGCACGAGCTTCCCGTCGAGTGCCTCAACCCGGTCGCGCAGGCCGGCGAGGCCGCCGCCGGTGGTGACCGCCGCGCCACCCTTGCCGTCATTGCGCACCCACACACCGAGGCGGTGCGGCTCACGCCGGAGCGTGATGTCCACGCGCGTGGCGTTGGCGTGCTTCGCCACGTTGGTGAGCGCCTCGGTGACGACGTAGTAGGCGGCGCGCTCCACCGCGTGGGGCAGACGCTCGTTTGGGTCCAGACCGCTGTCGATGTACGTGGGGACCGAGCTGCGCCCGGCCACGGCGCCCAGGGCGGCGACGAGGCCGCGGTCCAGCAGGATGGCCGGGGCGGTGCCGCGAACCACGTCGCGGATCTCGCCCAGCGCCTGGCGGGCCTGCTCGCGGGCGCCGGCGACGAGGGTCTTGGCCTCGGCCGGGTTGGCGTCGATCTTGCCCTCAGCCAGCGCCAAGTCGATCGCCAGCATGACGAGCCGCTGCTGGGCGCCGTCGTGCAGGTCGCGCTCGATGCGGCGCAGCTCGTTGGCCTCGAGTTCAACGGTGGCGGCGCGGCTGCCGCGCAGCCGATCGTTGTCGCGGCGCAGGGCCTCCGCTGGGCTGATGCAGAGCATCCCCTCCACGACAGAGCGATGACCGAGGGCGAAGCCGCGGGTGACCATCGCGGTGATCGGCAGCAGGATGAGGCCGATGACGAACAGGACCGAGACGACCGCGCCGGGCGTAAAGGCGCCCGTGTACCAGTGGATGTTTGGCATGTCGCGCGTCAGCAGGTACCCGATCGGCGCCAGAGTGAACCCGACAGCGACAGACCAGAGCACGACCGAGAACGTGAACTCGAGCACGATCAGCGGGAACGAGATCAGGACGTAGGCGACATCAAGCCAGCGCGACGGGTCGAAGAACTCGGCCTCCGCCCAGTTCCGGATGCGGCGCTCAAATGGCGCCTGCGGTTCCGGATCAAGCGTCTTGTACGGGCGGGCGATCAGCGGGCGGTCATCGGTGAGCGACATGCGCCAGCGCTCGACGCGCGCCGTGAGGCGGGCCGCCTCGATGCCAAGCGCGACGAGGCCAAAGCCGACTATCAGGATCAGCAGGCCGCCGCCAGCCGAGAACAGCGAGGTGACCACCGCGAACGCGGCCACCAGCACAATGAAGCCGATCAGGATCGAGAAGACCGCCATCCATGTGGACGGCAGGATCGGCGAGAGCAGGACCGTCACAATCGGGTGCCGGCCGCGCGGCGCCGCTGCGGGCGCAGTTTCGGGGGCGGGCATGGGAGCGGCGCTCATCGAGCCCGACCCTACCACTCCGTCGACAGTCACTGTTGGTCCATCCTTCCTCGGCACATCCTCTGGGCGGGGCGTGCGGCGTGATGAACTGTGCCGCCGCCGGCCTCTGGCTCCCAGCCGGGCAGCGGGCATCTTCGGGGTGGGGATTCCCCTACCTGCGCTGCCCCTCGCGAACCTTGGGCCACCTGGTGAGCCAACTGCGCACCGCCCGGGCCGAACGGGCCGCGCCGGGCGCCACTCGTCCGGTCTGGGGCTCCCGCAGCGCGCGGATGGCAACGCGGCCGGACCGCCTGTGCGCTCAGGTGCGCAGTTGGACTACCCAGTGGACCGCAGACCGGGGAGAGGCCGGAAGGACCCTGGTGCCAACGCGACATCACCGCCCGGTGATGCGGCATGATCCACGCATGTCGATTGAGGGGCTCCGCGTGGTCATCGCCGAGGACTCTGTGCTGCTCCGCGAGGGTCTGGCGCGGCTCATCGAGGACTCCGGCGCTGTGGTGGTGGCCAGGGTTGGCGACGGCCCGGCGTATGTGGCCGCCTGCGTCGAGCACCGGCCCGATGTGTCCGTCGTGGATGTCCGCATGCCGCCCACGCAGCGTGATGAGGGACTCCGCGCCGCGCTCGAGGCCAGGCGGCGCGTTCCTGGGACGCCCATCCTGGTGCTCAGCCAATACGTGGAGCGCCAATACGCAAGCGAGCTGTTGGCGGACCGCCGCGGCGGCATCGGCTACCTGCTCAAGGACCGCGTGGCCGATGTCCGCGACTTCCTTGATGCGCTCAGGCGCGTCGCCAACGGCGGCACGGCGCTGGACCCCGAGGTGGTCGCGCAGCTCATGGTTCGGCGCCGCGCGGACGATCGGCTGGCGGCCCTGACGCCACGGGAGCACGAGGTGCTCGCGCTCATGGCCGAGGGCCGGACCAACGCCGGGATTGCCGAAGCACTCACGATTACCGAGGGCGCCGCGGAGAAGCACATCAGCAGCATCATCGGGAAGCTTGACCTGCCGGACAGCCGCAACGACAACCGCCGCGTGCTCGCGATCCTCGCCTACCTTGACGCGGAAATTTAGTCCGGAACAGCACAACAGGAGGGGGTGACGGAAGCCGCTTGGGCGGTTACCCTGTGCGCCGACGCCCACCCCGCCGCCCAAGCCGCCGCCACGGAGCACACCCTTGCCCGACACGACGACCCTCATCGCCGCCGCAGCGCTGGCGATCATCCCGTCCTTGATCTATCTGGTCGTGCTGAACGCGATTGACCGGTACGAGAAGGAGCCCTGGTCCATCCTGATCAGCTGCGTCGCCGCTGGTGCGGTGGTGGCTCCGCTGATCAGCGTGGTCGTGTTTGCGCTGGCGGGCCGGGGGGCGGTGCTACCGCCTGCCTTCGCCCCGGGCCTCAAGCCCGATGCGCTCACCGGCATCGTCGAGGAGCTCGTCGTCGGCCTGCTGCTGGTCGTGATCGTGCGCACGGTCCGCGGCGAGTTTGACGACATCCTCGACGGGGTCATCTACGGCGCGGCGATCGGCGCGGGCTTCGGCGCCGCAGAGAGCTTCCTGTACGCGCTGGGCGGCCTCGATCTGCTCACCCGCGGCACGGTGGCACAGCTCGTGATCGCCGGCCTGAACCACGCGTTCTACGCCGCGCTGATCGGTGCTGCCATCGGCTGGGCGCAGGACTTCAAGGGCGCCTTGCGCTGGTACGTCGTGGCCCTCGGCATCGCCACGGCGGCGTTCTTTCACGCGCTGCACGACACGCTGCCGGCGGTCCTCTCGCGCCTGCTTGGGCAGCCCTCGGCTGCCGTAGGCGCTGCCAGCCGGCTGCTCGCCAATGCCGTGAACTGGCTGGGCCTCATCGCGATCCTTGTGATTGTGGTCTGGGCGTGGCGCCATGAGGCGCGGATCCTGCGCGCCGAGCTGCACAACGAGGTGAAGACCGGCGTTGTGAGCGAGACCGACTACGCCACCATCACCACCTTTGGCGCCCGCACGCGCCGCCAACTCGCCGAGTTTCGGGCCGGTGGCTGGACGGCCGCCGCACGCCTGAACCGACGCTATGCAGCCGAGGGTGAGCTCGCCTTCCACAAGTGGCACCGGACCATCCGTGATCAGCGTGCCCCAGACCCCGCGAAGGATGAGGCGCTGCGCGCCGAGATCCGAAGCCTGGCCGAGACCGCCGCGGAGGGCGCCCGATGACGACGGCTACCACACCCCTGCTCCGCCGGTTTGCCGCGCTGAGCGTTGTGGCCATCCTGATGGCCGGGTGCGACACGGGCGGTGCGACGTTCCCGCCCACCTCAACCGACACCCCCACGCCCACCCGGGCGGCGATCGCGACCGACGCGGCCGCCTCGGCAGCCGCGGCCGCCGTGAGCAGCGGGCCGGACTCAACATTCAACCTCGGCCCGTCGCTGGGCCCAGACGTAACCCCCACCCCGACGAGCGACACCGGCACCGCAAGCGCCCCGGTGGTCCCGCCGTCCACGGGTGTGGCCACGGTGTACCACCTCCAGCTGGCCACAGACCTCGACAACGAAGGCAACCCGGTCAACCAGGGGACCACCTTCCCCGAGGGAACCAAGGCCGTCTTCGCGCTCCTCGGCTGGAAGTACGTCCCGGCCGGCACCGAGCTCAAGGTGCGGCTCTTCCAGGACAACCGGTTTGTGTTTGAAGCGGCCCATACCGTCGTCAACGCGTCCAACAAGAAGGGCAGCGTCGGGTTCGTCTTCCCGTTCGCGGTGAAGTCCGGCTTCACGGCCGGAGCGTACTCAGTGGAAGTGGACTACAACGGCGTCCCTGACGAGGTGGTGCCGTTCACCGTAGGAACCGGCCCCGGCTTCGACGCCGTGGTTGGCACCGGCTCCCAGTCCGGCCCGGTCCCGTACGCCAACGCGGCCGACGTCC
>JANYAA010000385.1 GCA_025355255.1 Chloroflexota bacterium
TGGAGCGGCGTTACGTCGCCCGCCCGAATGGTGGTCTCGAGCACGCGCACCACCTCATTCTCGAAGATGACCTTGTGGTGGTCCGGTGCGGTGACCACACCGTCGAGATCGTCAGCCATCGGTTCTCCTTCGGGAACGCAGGCGCCATGCGGCGACCAGTCTACGGATTGCAACAGCTCAGCTCGATGGGGCCTCCGGGACAACCTGCACGTCGGTCTCGACCGAGTACAGCTGTCTCACGCCAATCCTGTTTGCCCTCCTGGTGGCCGGGTGCGGCGCAACGGTCATGACCCCCAGCGCGGGCGCGCTGGGGCAGACGGCCTCGCCGGCTCCCGCGACGAGTTCGCCGTCTGCCCCAGCCAGTCCTCTTGCCACCGCCAGGCCGAGTCAGCTGCCATCCATCCCCAGCGTGCGCGGTCACGACTGGGAGTGGCGCGACGTTTGGTACGAAGATCCTGCAGGTCACATGCCGTCGCTGACCGGGGTCCTGTTCACCGGGGAAGGCTTTACCGCCTGGGGTCCGAATTCGGTCGGCGGGTCCGCGATCGTGACCTCCACCAGCGACCTCAGCGGCTGGGGCCAATCCGGGAGCCCCTCGCAGTTCGACGGCATACGGTTCACCGGTACGGCATGGGCGCCGTCCGGGATCGTCGCGCTCGGCTCCGACAAAGCCGGTCGAGTCCACGCCTGGGTCTCCGCGGATCGACGGACCTGGAAGCCCGGCCCGGCAAGCACCGGTAGCGACGGTACCGTGCAGGCCATCGTCAGCTCCAGCGGTCGCTACTACGCGACAGGCACTGCCAAGGGCGGCTGTGATGTCGCCATCTGGTCCTCCTACGACGGACCCCGGTGGACGGCCTCCGAGCCGCTCAGCGGTGCGCACGACGGCGGCGCCACCTTCCGCAATCTCCCGAATGAGCTGGCCCCGACGGCATCCCGCCTGTTGGCTGGGTCGGTGACTTGGAGTTGCTCATGGTAGAGGCGGCGGCGCTCAGCAGCGGCCGCCGACCAGGAGCCCGGCGATCAGCAGCAGCACGGCCATGATCGTCCGCCCAGCCGCCGAATCGATGCCGCCCGAAGCCAAGCCAACCCCGTACGAGAACGCCCCAAATGCTGACCCGGGCACATCGGGCGGTGCGGTGAATGCTGCGAGGCCGGCCGAGACAGCGCCGAAGACGTCGGCGCCAACGCACCCGAAGCTGGGCTCGCTGGTGCCGATGGCGAGGCAGGCCGCCCCGATCAGCGCAATCGACACCGAGATGAAGGCGGTTGCCTCGTTGGGGTCCGAGGGCGTGAGGCAGGGCGGGAGCAGCGTCCCGGAGCCGCGGCCGTCCGCGCCGACCGCGGTCGTGGACCCGGTGTCCGGATCGATGACCCACATTGCAGCGATGTCGCCAGACGCCGGCAACAGACGGTGGAACGCCGCGTACTCGGTGAGCATTGGCGCGAGCGCAGCGCGCTGGGCCGGGCTCCACGCCACCACGGTGTCGGCCGTTGCCAAGGCGGGGATGGCCACCAGGCTGGCGCTGCCGATCTGCCCGGCGGCGCTCAGGCTGAACGCGTCGGCCTCCCGCAGGCTCGCGCCGATGGTCGCCCGCATCGCAGCGCCAAAGGCGGCGCCCGCGTCAGTTCCTCTACCGATAGCGCGGTTGAGGATCGGCACCACGTCGGAGCGCTGGGTGACGCCGTCCGCGCCGGTCTGATCGGAGAGCACCGTCACCCGCAGCCCGTCGGGCGCCGTGGCCGGGCCTGCAGCGGCGGCCAGGCTCGAACCGGCGGCCACCGGGTCCATCAGCCACGCCAGCGTTGCCGGGAAGCGTCGCCAGCCACCCCCCGCGGCGATGATCGCGTCAGGCCCGCCGCTCCACGCCTTCTCGACGGCCTCAGCGGTCAGCGCGGCGCTGATGACGTCGTCGAGCAGGTGGGCCGTGGTGGTGGAAGCGGGTTCAAAGCTGATGGTATGGAGGGCGTTCAGCGCCGTCATCGCTTCGGCGATTGCCATAGCGTTGGCGGTGTCATCAGGCGTGCCGCGTTCCGACACGCGGACGCCTCCGAGGCGCCGCACGGTCTCGTGGTCGCCGACCCGGATCGTCAGATAGATGCCGGCGATGCCTGACGGCGCCGCGCGATCCTCCGGAACCGGCACGTTATAGGAGAACTGCAATGGCGCAGCCCCGGAACCGGCGATAGCCACCCTCACGGCTCGGCTTGCCGGCCCAGCATCGGGTGCCTGATATCGCAATCGATAGTTGGTTTCGGACGCGGCGCCCACGGCCTCGCCCACAAACGCGCCCAGCTTGCTCGCCAGGGCGGGAGACTTCACGTCCAGCCGCGGCCCGCCAGTGTCGGCCAGGATGAGCGCGGTGGCGGCCTGGTCCACCGTGCCCAGGGGCAGGCACGCAACCGGCACGCCCGAAGCGCGAAGCGCCCGACGGAACGCGGGGATGTCCGCGGGCACATCCAGCGCCGCGTTGTCGCTGATGAGCAGCGCGGCGGCGGCACCGGATGCCGGGACCGACCGGCCAAGCGTCAGCCACACGTCGGAGTTCGACGCCACGGCCGCAAGCGCAGCGGTGAGCGTCGCGGGGTCCGGCGCCGCCCACTTGTCCTCATGAGCGCTGTCGCCCACCCCGATCACCTGGACCAGGAACGGCGTGGCTTTGGCGGCCGATACGAGCGTGCTGACCAGCGTTGTCTCAAAGGCCGTCCGCTTGGCGGCGCTCCCCCAGAAGTCCGTGACGCTGCCGCTGGTGTCGTAGATGACGAGCACGCGTGTTCCGGCGGGGGCCGTATTGGCGATGACGGTGACGGCCTGCGCCACGCCGCCTTCGGTGACCTGGAAGTCCCCGGCGGTCAGCCCGACAGCGCTGCTGCCATCGGCCTGGTGCGCCTGGACGCGCACCTCAATCTCCGGGAATGAGGCGGCAACGACCGAACCGCCCAGCGCGGCGACAAGCGCGCCAGCCTTGCCACCGGCGGCGGGCGC
>JANYAA010000427.1 GCA_025355255.1 Chloroflexota bacterium
CGCCGCGCTTTGCGCGCGCCTCCTCCTCGGCCTCGCGCTGCAGTCGGAGCTTCTCGTCCTTTGCCTCGAGGATCAGGTCCTTCTGGCGCGCATTGGCCTCAGCGATGATCCGGGCAGACTTGTCCTGGGCGGACTTGACGCTCTGGGTGGAGAGCACCCCGCGGACGACAAGACCCACGGCAACGCCGGCCACACCGGCGACGATCGCTGCAACAGCGATCCAAAGTTCCATCTTCAGGTCCTCCCTCCCGGCCGGGATGATGGGCCGGGAGTGCATGATGAGTCGGCATCGAGCGTCAGGTCCGGCTGCAGGCTGGGCGGCCGACCGGGGCGCCCATTCGGCGCTTATCCGGTCGCAGTCGACACTTCGCTCGTCCAGCCGTGGCCCGTAGGTCCACGACAGGTTGACCGGATGCTACAGCCTCCAGCCGGAACCGGCTCGCAACGGTTGACGGGCCGTTATCGTTGGGGCGCGGAGCGCTTCGGGGGCGCAACCAGGCCGGCCCCGACGTGCGCGGCGGGGGTGCTGGCGTCACGTGTGGCGAAGGCCGGCGCTTCCGCCTAGATCTCGTCCTCGACGATGGTGGTCGCGTCAGCCTCGGCGGCAAGGACTCGGCGCGCAACTGCGGAGCAGGTGTCAGGTCCAAATCCGGCGCGCGCAAGCAGCGCGTACGCCCTCTGCAGCCGCGCGCGAGGGTCTGGCACACGCAGGATGCCGCCAAGGCGCTTGCGCAGCAGGCGCTCAGCGGCCGCATCGTCTGGGGTGATGCCGTCCTCACCCGCAGCTCCCTCCGCCCTGCGGTCATCGAGGACCGCGTCCACTGTCTGGCGTTCCACGCCCTTGCGCGCCAGCTCCAGGCGGAGGGCCCTCTCGCCCCGCGGCCGCGCCCGGTCACGCGATTCCACCCACGTTCGCGCGAAGGCGTCGTCATCCAGATAGCGCAACTCCGTCAGGCGCCCGATGGACTCCTCGACGAGGCCCGACGAATACCCAAGCCTGACCAGCCGGCGGCGCATCTCGTCGACGGAGCGCTGGCGCGCCTCGAGGAGCCGCGCGGCAGCGTCAAGCACGTCGCCGATGTCCGCCGTGTCCGCGCGCTCGGCACGCCGCTCGGCGGGTGTGGCCTTGGGTTTGGGGGTTGACCGTCGTCGCTGCCGGTCCCCCGCTCCATCCACGGACGCGGTGTCCCGCGTGGCCTACTCGGCCTCCTCGATCCCCTCGACAGGAAGGGTCACCTCAGACATCTTCGCGCGAATCCGGCGCTCAATCTCCGCGGCAACCTCCGGGTTGCTCTTGAGGAACTCCTTGGCTGCCTCACGGCCCTGGCCAAGACGCGTCTCTGCGAAATTGAACCAGGCGCCGGTCTTGGCGACGAGGTCCATGGCCACACCGACGTCGAGCAGGCCGCCTTCCTTGCTGATGCCTTCGCCGTACATCACGTCAAACTCGGCGACGCGGAACGGCGGCGAGACCTTGTTCTTCACCACCTTGACCCGCACGCGATTGCCCACGGATTCCGTGCCGGTCTTAATGGTCTCAACGCGGCGGATGTCCAGCCGGATGGATGCGTAGAACTTGAGCGCGCGGCCGCCCGGGGTGACCTCCGGGTTGCCGAACATCACCCCGATCTTCTCGCGCAGCTGGTTGGTGAAGACCAGGGCCGTGTTGGAGCGGCTGACAGCGCCCGTCAGCTTGCGCAGGGCCTGGCTCATCAGCCGGGCCTGGATGCCGACAAAGCTGTCGCCCATCTCGCCCTCGATCTCCGCGCGCGGCACCAAGGCCGCAACGGAATCCACGACGACGATGTCCACGCCGCCGGAGCGGATCAGGGTCTCGGTGATCTCGAGCGCCTGCTCGCCGGTGTCCGGCTGCGAGACAAGCAGCTCATCAACGTTGACGCCGCACGCGCGGGCGTACGCGGGGTCAAGAGCGTGCTCCACGTCGATGAACGCTGCGATCCCGCCGCGGCGCTGGGCCTCGGCAATGATGTGCTGCGCCAGCGTGGTCTTGCCCGACGACTCCGGGCCAAACACTTCTGAGATCCGCCCGCGGGGTATCCCGCCGACGCCCAACGCGAGGTCCAGGGCGATGGACCCCGTGGGGATGGCATCGACCTGTTGCCGCTCGGACGAGCCGAGCTTCATGATTGAGCCGCGCCCAAACTGCTTCTCGATCGCGAGGATGGCGGCATCCACCGCACGTCCCCGCTCCGCGACGCTCTTCTCCGAGCGTGCTTCCAGATCCCGTCCCGACGTCATGGTTCCCTCGCTCCTGGCGGCATTGCTACTGCCGACGGAGCGGAGGCCATCCGCTCGGTCGGTGCGTCAGCCCTGATCGGACCCCTTGTCCGCCCGCGGCTTGCGCGCCTTCTTGATGAGCTCGGCCTGTGCCGGCAGCTCCGAAAGCGAGCTGAGCTTGGGTGCGGACGACTTGTCCTTGGGCTTCTTCTTGACTTCCTTGGCGGGGCGATCCCGAGATCCCATTGCGCGCCTCCACCGCTGACGACGGTAACCACATGGACTTCACACCGGCTTTACCGAGCCTTCACTGCCACTCATCCGAACAGCGCGCTTGCGCATTTCGACGAGTTCAGCAGGGAAGGTTCCGGCCCGCAACGCGGCCCTGATTCCGGTCATGAAGTCTAGGGTGAAGGTCAGGTTGTGACAAGTTGCGAGCCTGTACGCAAGCATCTCCTTCGCCCTGAAGAGATGGCTCAGATAGGCCCGTGAGAAACGGCGGCAGAGCATGCAGCGGCACCCCTCCTGAACTGGCCGCGGATCGTCGCGGAACTGCTCATTGCGCAGGTTGAGCCGGCCGCCAGGCACCCAGAGCTGACCGTTGCGGGCAACCCGGGCCGGCAGCACCGAGTCAAACATGTCCACGCCGCGATGCACCGCCTCCAACAGATCAAGCGGCGAGCCCAGCCCCATCAGGTACCGCGGACGCGGGTCATCCTCGAGGAACGGCATGGTTGCGTCCAGCGTGGCGTTGCGCTGCTCCGGCGTTTCGTCCCCGGCCAGCCCGCCGATGTTGACCCCGTCAAACGGGAGCGACGTGATGTAGCGCGCCGACTCCTCGCGCAGCTCCGGGTCCAGACCGCCCTGGATGATGCCGAAGAGCGCCTGGTCCGTGCGGTGGTGCGCCTCAAGCGAGCGCAGGGCCCACAGGTGCGTCCGCCGCATGGCGTCCTGCACCACCTTGCGCGGCGAGCTGGGGAACACCGGGTGGTCAAGCGCCACCGCGATATCCGGGCCCAGGGCCTCCTGTACGGCGATGGAGTGCTCAGGCGTGAAGCGGTGGGTGGACCCGTCCAGGTGGCTCTTGAAGGTCACCCCGCCGTCATCGATGACGCGCAAGTCCCCCAGCGACACAACCTGGAACCCGCCTGAGTCCGTGAGGATGGGCTTATCCCAGCCCATGAAGGCGTGGAGGCCGCCGAGGCGCTCTATCCGTTTGTGTCCGGGGCGCAGGTACAGGTGGTAGGTGTTAGCCAAGATGATGCTGGCGCCGGCGTCCGCCACCTCATCCGGGTGGAGCGCCTTCACTGTGGCGTTGGTGCCCACGGGCATGAACTGCGGCGTCTCCACAACACCATGCGGCAGATTGAGCCGGCCGAGGCGCGCACGGGTGCCCCCGTCGGCGGGCGGTGGGACCAGAACCTCAAAGCGGGCAGCGCCGGGCATAGTTCAGCAGCTCCGGGGGCGGGACGACGGGAGCAGGGCGCTCATTGCGACGACGGGTTGTCCCAGAGGCTTGCGAGGTCAGGCTCCGCGCGGCGAGGCGCCGGGATCTCAAACCCGAGCGATGCCAGATGCGCACGGGCGGCGTCCGTAGCAATGCGTCCCTGCGGCGTCCGGTCCAAGAAGCCGAGACGCAGGAGGAACGGTTCATACACGTCCTCCACGGTCTCCACCTCTTCTGCGAGCACCGCCGCGAGCGCCTGCACGCCAACTGGTCCGGAGCCAAACTTCTGGATGATCGCCGCCAGCAGCTTGCGGTCCGTTGCATCCAGTCCGAGATCATCGATGTCCAGGACGCGCATCGCCTCCGCCACCGCACGAGCGTTGATCCGCCCGTCCCCGTGGACCTCCGCGTGGTCACGCACACGCCGAACAAGGCGGTTGACGATGCGCGGCGTGCCGCGTCCCCGCCGGGCGATCTCGGGGGCGGCCTCCGGGTCCATCTCCACGCCCAAGATCCCGGCCGTTCTGCGGACAATGGACGCGAGCTCGTCTTCCTCGTAGAAGTCCAGCCGATACGTCATGCCGAACCGGTCACGGAGCGGACCGCTGATGCGCCCCGCGCGCGTGGTGGCGCCTACAATCGTGAAGGGCTTGAGCGAGAGGCGCAGGCTGCGGGCGCTGGGACCCTTGCCGATCATCACATCGAGCGCGAAGTCCTCCATCGCCGGGTAGAGGATCTCCTCCACGGCCCGATTGAGCCTGTGGATTTCATCAATGAACAGCACATCGTGCTCATCGAGCGAAGTGAGGATGGCTGCGAGGTCCCCCGCCCGCTCGATGGCCGGGCCGCTGGTGTAGCGCACATTGACGCCGAGTTCCCGCGCGATGATGGTGGCGAGGGTGGTCTTGCCCAGACCAGGCGGACCGTACAGCAGCACATGGTCCGCCGCCTCCCCCCGCGCCTTCGCGGCCGCAAGCAGGACGGACAGGCTTGCCTTGACGTCCCTTTGGCCGATGTACTCGTCCAGGGTTCGCGGTCGCAGCGAGCCCTCAGCCGCGGCCTCATCAGGATCCGTGGTCCCGGCGGTCAGCAGGCTTAGCGGGTCATCGCTCATCGGCTGGAGTCTAACAGAGGAAGTCTTCACTAGTACAGATGTTCTATATGATCCGTGACACCTGTATGGCACGGCGAGTGCAATCATGAATGCATGACTGATCCCTTCACGATTGACCGCATGCTGTCGCTCCCCCGCCTGTCGGCGCTCCGTCTCAGCCCTGACGGAAAGCGCCTCGTGGTGGCGGTTGGCCGCGTTGCGCCCGACGGCAAGAAGATGGCCACCGCGCTCTGGCAGGTTGACCCGGCCGAGGGCGCGCCGGCCCGCCGTCTCACCCGATCAACCGCTGGCGAGGGCGCGGCAACCGCGTTTCTCGCCGACGGCTCGCTGCTCTTTACGTCAAGCCGGCCTGATCCTGACGCGAAGCCCGACAAGGAGGCAGGCAAGCCGGCGCACGCCCTGTGGCAGCTCCCTGCCGACGGCGGCGAGTCGCGCCTGCTGCTGGCACCGCGCGGCGGCGTCTCTGGCGTGGCGGCGGCCCGCAACGCGACTGCTCTGGCCATCGGCGCCTCGATCTTCCGTCATGCAGGCGATCTCGAGGCGGACGCGCAGCGAGCCGAGGCGCGCAAGGACGCAGGCGTTGAAGCGCTGCTGTTTGACGACTATCCGATCCGCCATTGGGATCACTATCTTGGCCCCAGGGTGGAGCGGCTGCTGACAGCTGCCATCCCAGATGGTGACGGCCGCATCCAGAACCCGCTCGACCTTGATCCGACTGCAGCCGGCGTCACGTTTGAGGACGGCGGCTTCGACATCAGCGCGGATGGCTCGTTCGTCGTGGCCGTGCGCAGGGTGCCAAACGGCGTCCCGGAGACCTTCGACGATCTCGTCCTTTACGACACTTCGACGGGCGAGGCACGCCAGCTGACGCCGCGCAATGCGTCGTACGGGGTGCCGGCGATTGCGCCGGATGGTCGCCACGTCGCCGCCGTGCGCTGGTCGTGGTCGTCGCCGCAGGATGCGGAGCAGACCGCGCTCATCCTGATCAACCTCGAAACGGGCGATATCCGCACCCTGGCGGATGATGTGGATCGGCGGCCGGAGCACCTGACCTGGGGGCCTGATGCGTCCGTTCTGTACTTCACGGCCGACGATGAGGGGCACCACAGCGCCTACCGCGTGGAGCTGCCATCGGGCGACGTGACGCGCCTGACAGCTTCGGGCGCGGTCACGGACCTTTGCCCGACGCCCGACGGCGCCAGCATCTACGCGCTGCGCTCCACCGTGTCCAACCCTGCACGGATCGTGCGCTTTGATGCGCGTGCTGCGGACCAGACGCCCGCGGAACTGCCGAACGGGGTTGGCGAGGGCGGGATCACCGTCGCAAGCCGTGTGGAGCGCATCGGCATCACCGCCGCGGACGGCACGCCCGTTGGCGCCTGGCTGGTCCTGCCAGAGGCTGCATCGGCCGCATCCCCTGCTCCGCTCGTCGTCTTTGTCCATGGCGGGCCGCTGGGCAGCTGGAACTCCTGGCACTGGCGCTGGAACCCGCACATCCTCGCCTCGCGCGGCTTTGCGGTGGTCCTGCCGGATCCGGCGCTCTCAACCGGGTACGGCCAGCACATGCTGGACCGCGGCTGGAACCAGTGGGGCGGCACGCCGTACACCGATGTCATGGCGGTCACCGACGCGGTTGTGGCCCGCCCCGAGATCGACGCCACGCGCACCGCGCTCATGGGCGGCTCCTACGGCGGTTACATGGCCAACTGGGTGGCCGGCCAGACAGCCCGCTTCAGCGCCATCGTCACCCACGCGTCCTTGTGGGAGCTTGTGGGCTTCCACGGCACCACGGACCACGGGCCCTCGTGGGAGCTGGAGATGGGTGATCCCTACACAGACGAGGGCGGCTACCGCCGCTACTCGCCCCGCGAGAACCTCAAGGCGATGGCCGAGGCCAAGACGCCGATACTGGTCATCCACGGAGAGCTGGACCATCGAGTGCCTATCAGCGAGGCGCTGATCCTCTGGACCGACCTCCGACGCATGGGGATCCCCGGCAAGTTCCTCTACTTCCCGGACGAGAACCACTGGGTGCTCAAGCCGCAGAACGCACGGCTCTGGTACGGCACTGTCCTCTCGTTCCTCGACGAGCACCTCAACGGCACGGCGTTCGAGCGCGACGCCTTGCTCTAGTCGCGCAGGAGCGTGCGCAACGCCGCCTTGACGCGCTCCTCGAGGCTTGCGCCCACGGTGGGGTCCGTCACGGCCAGGCGGGCGGCCTCGCGTGCCTCACCCAGCGAGTAGCCAAGGGCTTGGAGTGCCGCAACCACGTCAGAACCTGACGCCAAGGCGAAGGCGGCCGAGGAGCCGGCAGCCACGCCAGCGGCGGACACCTTCTCCTTGAGCTCGAAGATGATCCGCTCGGCCAGCTTCTTGCCGATACCGGGAATGGCCACGAGCATCGCCTGGTCCTGCGCCATGATCGCCAGCTGAAGATCGGCCGTGGGGCGCGAGCCGACAATCGCCATGGCGACCTTGGGCCCAACGCCGGTGACGGTGAGCAGCAGGGTGAAGAACCCCAACTCATCGGCCGAGCGGAAGCCAAACAGCGCCTGCTGGTCCTCGCGGATCAAGTGATAGGTGTGGAGCTTCAGGCGTCCGCCCTGCGGCGCCGCGGCGAGCACGGCAGGCGCGGCGTACACGCGATAGCCGATGCCGCCGGTCTCGATCACGAGCGAGTCGGCCGCAATTGCGCCGACGACGCCCTCGACCGACGCGATCACTTGCGCAGCCTTGGGCCGCTGGCCGCCGTCTCGTTGGCGATCGCCGCTCTGACGGAACGCTCGTACGGCGACTCGCCACGGGTGATTGGGTCGATGGCCGCTCGGTCCATCACCGCGGCACGAGCGGTCCGCTCGCCGGAACCGGGCCGCTCCGAGTTGGCCGTGGCGATGGCGCAGGCCAACGCGTCGGCGGTGTCGTCAGGCGTGGGCACCGCGTCCAGGCCCAGGATCACCGAGACCATCCGGCCAACCTGCTCCTTGTCGGCCGCGCCGTAGCCGGTGACGGCAAGCTTGATCTCGTTGGGCGTGGCCTCTCGGACCGCGACGCCTGCTTGGGCGGCGGCCAGCAGCACCACGCCGCGAGCCTGGCCCACGCCAAAGGCCGTCTGGGCATTGCGCGAGAAGAACAGCCGCTCCACGCCCATGATGTCGGGCTGGTGCGTGGCGATCACCTCGGTGATGGCCTCGTGGATGATCAGCAGACGCTCAGGCAGGCTCTGGTCCGCGCTTGTGGTGATGCAGCCAAAGTCCACCGCACGAAGACGCGACCCTGTTCGCTCGACAACGCCGTAGCCGAGTGCTGCGGTCCCGGGGTCGATCCCCAGGACGATCACCCTTCCAGCTCCTCCAGGAGCTCCTCGGGGAAGTCCGCATTGGTTGTAACGCGCTGCACGTCGTCGGAATCCTCGAGCAGGTCGATCATCCGCAGGACCTTGCGCGCGTGGTTCGCGTCCACGGTGGTGGTCTGCTTGGCGACCATAGCCTGCTCGGCTTCGTCCACCTTGATGCCCGCAAACTCGAGCGCCTTGCGCACACCCTCGAGGTCGCCAGGCGAGGTGTAGATCTCGATGGGGTCCGTCTCGGTGTCCACATCCTCGGCGCCAGCGTCGATGGCGGCGAGCGCCACCTCGTCAAGATCAACGCCGGCGGCGTCAACCGTGATGAGGCCGCGCGGCTCAAACTGCCACGCGACCGCACCGGAGCCAGCAAGCGCGCCGCCAACCTTGGTGAAGATGGACCGAACCTCAGCCGCGGTGCGGTTGCGGTTGTCCGTGGCTGCCTCGACGAGGACAGCGACGCCGCCAGGGCCGTAGCCCTCGTAGACGATCTCCTCGAACTCGACACCATCGCCCGCGCCGGTGGCCTTCTCGATCGCCCGCTTGATGTTGTCCAGCGGCATGTTGATGGAGCGGGCCTTGTCCACAGCCAGGCGCAGCCGGTAGTTCGCGTCGACGTCACCGCCGCCAGCGCGGGCGGCCACCATCACCTCGCGGGCGACCTTGGTGAACATGGCGCCGCGCTTGGCGTCATTGACGCCTTTCTGGCGCTTGATCGTTGACCACTTCGAATGTCCTGACATCGGGCGGGAGTATACCGACTATCATCGCGACATCGGTCCGCAGACTCGCCCGACGCGCCCCAGGCGTGGCTACAGGCCAGATCGGCAACTTCGAAAAGCGTCCGCCGTCCCGCATCGTGGCCGGTCCTCCGGCACGTCGGCGGCCAGTAGCGAGAGGATTCGCGTGCGATGACGTTGAAGAGCCACGATCTCGCCCACATCAGGAGCGTTGTGCTCGCAGGCCACGCCGGCGCGGGCAAGACCACGCTCGCTGAGCAGGTCCTGTTCCGCGCCGGAGCCATCCCTCGCCTGGGCAAGGTTGATGACGGGACTGCCCATCTGGACTACGAGCCGGAGGAGCAGAAGCGCCGCCAGTCGCTCAGCCTCGCCGTTGGCACGTTTGAGCACGGTGAGCATGAGATCACGGTGGTGGATACCCCCGGCTATCCGGATTTCGTGGCCGAGATGATCCAGGGCTTCTACGCCGCTGATGCCGCGCTGTTCGTCATGGACGCCTCGGGCAAGGTTGAGGCGGGCCTCGAGAACGCCGTCAAGGTTGGCCGGTCCACAAGAACCGCCGCGTGCTTCGTCATCAACAAGTGCGACCGCGAGAACGCAGACCCGCTCCGCGCGCTGGACGACCTGCGGAGCCACTTCGGCAGCCAGGTTGCGCCGCTGCATCTGGCCATTGGCGCCGCGGACACGTTCAGCGGCTACGTGGACCTCGTCCACCGCAAGGCCTACAGATATGAGGGCGGCAAAGAGGTCG
>JANYAA010000435.1 GCA_025355255.1 Chloroflexota bacterium
CTTGGACGCCACGCCGCTCGCGGGCACGCTTGGTCGCGCCTGCTACGCACCCTGCGAGAGTGAGTGCACCCGCGGTTCCCTTGAGGGCACGCTCCCGATCCGCCGGCTCAAGCGCTTTGCCTCTGACGCCCATGAGGCCACCGGCAACGGCAGCGGCATGGAGCCCGCGGCGCCCAACGGCAAGCGCGTCGCTGTCGTTGGCTCCGGGCCGACGGGTCTCACGGCCGCCTGGCAGCTGGCGAGGCTGGGCTACAGCGTGAAGATCCTCGAGGCGGCCCCGGTTGCGGGCGGCTTCCTGCGGCTGGGCATCCCGTCCTACCGGTTGCCTGAAGCCGTGGTGGAGCGCGACATCGACAACGTCCGCGAGATGGGCGTGGAGATCGAGACCGGCGTCGCCGTCCGCGACCTGCCTGCGCTCAAGGCACAGGGCTTTGACGCGGTCCTGGTGGCCACCGGCACGCACCGCTCGCTGGGGCTTGGCGTCCCGGGCGAGGATCGTCTCGGCGTCCTTGGCGGCACCGACTTCCTGCGCCGCGTCAAGCTTGGCGACGCGCCGGACCTCGCCGGCAAGCGCGTGGTGATCGTCGGCGGCGGCAACGTGGCGATGGACGCCGCGCGAACTGTCCGTCGTCTGGGCGCAGCGTCCGTGACTGTGGCGTATCGCCGCGGCCGAGACGAGATGCCCGCCCACCATGTCGAGGCAGCCGATGCCGAGAAGGAGGGCGTCGCGTTCGCACTCCAGGTTGCCCCGGTTGAGGTGACCGGCGACGCAGCCGGCGCCGTGAACGGCTTGCGCTGCCAGCGGATGCGCCTTGGCGCCGCCGATGCCTCCGGGCGCGGCCGACCCGAGCCCATCGCAGGCAGCGAGCACGTCATCGTCTGTGACGTCATCGTCGCCGCCATCGGCATGCGGCCCGACACCAGCGCCTTCGGTACGCAGCTGGCCACCGACAAGGGCGGCCGCCTGATGGCTGACGCGACGTCGCGCCAGACCGCGCTGCCGTACGTCTTTGCGGCCGGGGATGCTGTGCACGGACCCACGGACATCACCCGAGCCGTCGGTGAGGGCAGGCTGGCGGCACACATGATCAACCGCTGGCTGACCGGCGGGATGCTGAACGGCTTTGACGATCGCCTCCCGGTGGTGGACAAGGCTGCCGTGCTTGCCCGCCAGAAGGCGTATGCCCTCCGGCCTGGCACACCCGACGGCTCCATGCTGGAGGCCGCACCCGCCGACTTCCGCGAGGTGGAGGCGCCGCTCACCGAGGCCGACGCGCGTTCCGGCGCCAGCCGCTGCATCGACTGCGGTGTCTGCTCCGAGTGCAACGAGTGCGTGTCCGCCTGCCCGGTGGACGGCTGTATCGACCTGCGCGCACGCGATGAGTCCTTTGAGGCTGAGGTGGGCGCCGTGGTGGTGTCCACGGGCTTCAAGCTCTTCCCGGCGGACCTCAAGCCCGAATACGGCTGGGGCCGTTTCCGCAACGTCATCACCGGCATGCAGATGGACCGGCTTCTGGCGCCCACGCGCCCGTTCAACACCATCCTTCGCCCGGGCGACGGCAAGGTGCCGGAGCGCATCGCCTACATCCTGTGCACCGGCTCCCGCGACGAGCAGGTGGGCAACCCGCTGTGCTCGCGCTTCTGCTGCATGTACTCCGTGAAGCAGAACCAGCTGCTCATGGGCGCCCTGCCGCTGGCCGACGTGACGGTCCACTACATGGACATCCGCGCTCCGGGCAAGCGCTACGACGAGTTCTACGAGCAGGCGAAGTCCATGGGCGCCAACTACATCAAGGGCCGCGTGGCGGACGTCGCCGAGACGCCGACCGGCGACCTCGTCCTCACCTACGAGGACATCGAGAACGGCGGCGGCGTGGTCAAGGCCGAGTACGACCTAGTGGTCCTGGCCGTGGGTGTCCAGCCCAACCACGACGCCGAGCAGCTGTTCGAGGTGGGCGAACTCAGCGCCGACGAGTGGGGCTGGGTGGGGGAGCCGGACGAAGACGTGAACCCGGGCGCAACCAGCATCCCCGGCGTCTTCGTGGCCGGCGCCGCCTCGGGCGCAAAGGACATCGCGGACTCCATCCTGCACGCCGGGGCGGCTGTTGCCCAGGTCGCGGCGCACCTTGAGACGGCCCGCG
>JANYAA010000438.1 GCA_025355255.1 Chloroflexota bacterium
CGTGGCGGTCACCGGCTCGCGGCCGCTGGGCGTGAGGAAGACCCATCGCGTCTCAACGGCGTCGCGCGACCAAGGCCAGTACAGGCGCTCGCACTGGTCCTGCCCCTCGCCCGCGTCCAGCTTATTCTCGATGACGATCACCAGGGACTCCAGCGAGACCACGAGGTCCGCGCGGGCCTCCACGGTCCTGCCGGTCGCGTGACTGCGGCCGCTGCGCGTGCGCTCCAGCTCAACGGCGATGCCGCCGCCCGTGTCGATCTCCTCGCCGGGCCAGATCTCCGCGAAGAAGGCGCGAGCGAACCGATCGCCCAGCCCGTGGCGGCCGTTTGGCCGCAGCAGCCAGCCGATAAGGCGGCTGTGGAAGAGCTCGTCGCGCTGCCGGCCAAGGATGGAGAGCAGGTCCCCGGGCCCTGATACCCAGTGGCCAGCGGCGCGGATCGCGTCTACCTCGGCCCGGGCGGCCAGGAAGGCGGCCTCGTCTGGGACGGGGCGTGGCCCGGAGGGCGTCTGCGCGGTCGCCGTTGAGCGGCTTGCGAGCCACTCGGCGGGGGGCGGCTGGACACGGCGCCACTCGAGCGAGATTGCCTGGTAGCGCTCCTCGAGCTGCGCGGTGTCCACGAGCCGGATCATAGCGATGCCCATCACCGCAAGTTGCGCTCTGCCACCCAACTTCCGCCCCCTGCGCCGCTACACTCCGGGGACCAGGCCATCACAGGAGGGGACGCGTGGCCAGATCCGCGAAGGCGAAGACGGACGCGGGCGCAGGCGCGACGCTCGAGGCGAGGCTCTGGCAGGCCGCCGACGCCCTCCGCAACAACATGGACGCCGCCGAGTACAAGCACGTCGTCCTGGGCCTGATCTTCCTCAAATACATCAGCGACGCCTTCGAGGCCAAGCACGCCGGGCTCGAGGCGGACCGCGCGCACGGCGCGGACCCCGAGGACCCCGACGAGTACCGCGCCGCCGGCATCTTCTGGGTGCCGAGGGAGGCTCGCTGGCAGACACTGCGGGCCGCCGCGCCGCAGCCGACCATCGGCACGATGGTGGATGACGCGATGGACGGCGTGCTGGGACCAGAAGGTCAAGCACGATGACGCGTTGAAGGGCGCCTTCGAGGGCTATCGCAACAGCAGGGAGAGGTTCAAGGAGAAGGTCCGCAGCGAGGCCACGGCCAACTCCTCGGACTTGATCCCGCTGGAGGATCTCCAACGGAAGGCACAAACGGTGTTCGCCGCGGCTCCGGCGTCGCGAGACCTAGTGACCGTGCCCGCAGCCGGGGATCTCGCCGATCTCGAGAGCTCTCCGCTCCTCGCTAGATCCCTCGTAGGTTCGGCGGGGAGCACGCTCACCGAGATGATCACCCGCCTTGGTAGCAGCGATTGGGTGCGCTTGGGGCTTGGCTACTTCGAGCGGAATGACGGGGTGTGCCCCTTCTGCCAACAGGTAACGCCTGCGGACTTCGACTCCAATCTCAGGGCGTACTTCGACGACTCTTATGAGCTCGATGTGCAGGCGATAGCAAATCTTGAAGTGCGCTACGCGAAGGACAGCGAGCGGCTTCTCGCCTCCGTCGAGTCGACTCTAGCCGCGGGCATCTCGCAGTTGGATCAAAGCCCGGCTCGGGCCGCGGCTGCAGTCATCCGGACCGCAATCGCTGGGAACCTCCAGTTGATCGCAGACAAGCGCCGGGAACCGAGCCAGCCGGTCACGCTTGTGCCGACTGCCGCCCCTTTGGCGGCGCTGGTCGCCCTCATCAACGAGGCCAACGCTCAGATTCAGGCCGATAACCTCCTCGTAGAGAGTCTCGCCGACGAGCGGCGGACGCTAACGGCTCTAGTCTGGAAGTACCTGATCGAAGTTGAGCTCAAGGTGGCTCTCGCCGACTACGCCAGGCAGCGGCGCAAGCTCGAGTCCACGATTGCATCAATGACCGAGAAGGACCAGGGCATTGCTCGGGCAATTGCCGAGAGGCGGGCGGAGACCCGCGGGCTCGAGGCCAGCCTCACGAGTGTTCAGCCAACCATTGACGAGATCAACAAACTTCTGCTCGCTGTTGGCTTTCATGCTTTCAGCCTTGCCATGGGCGAGGGGACGAGCGAATACAGGTTGGTGCGAGCGAATGGGTCGGATGCCCTGGAGACGCTGAGCGAGGGCGAACGGTCCTTTGTGACCTTCCTCTACTTCTACCGTCTCGTGCGGGGTAGCTTCTCGCCGAGCGGGGTGACAACCAACCGCGTGGTCGTCATCGACGATCCGGTCTCGAGCCTGGACAGCGACGTGGCCTTCATCGTCGCCGGGTTGATCAAGGAACTGCTGGCCGACATCCTGGAATCTCGCGGTCGCGTCCTACAAGCGTTCGTCCTGACTCACAACGTCTACTTTCATCGAGAAGTCACGTTCCACCCACCTCGGGAGAAGCAGAAGGCGATGACCGAGGAGACGTTCTGGATCGTCCGCAGGTCTGAGTCAGGCTCGATCGTGGAACAGCACAACAAGAACCCAGTGGTCTCTTCGTACGAGATGCTGTGGCGCGAGGTCGCGAAGGCGGACCGATCGAGCCAAGTCATTCAGAACACGATGAGGAGGATCCTCGAGCATTACCTGCAGCTGCTTGGCGGCTGGAGCCCTGATCAGGTGTGCGCACTATTCGAGGGCAATGACAAGGTGATCTGCCGGTCGCTGTACTCGTGGGCGAACGCCGGATCGCACTTCGTCGACGACGACCTCTACGTCACCACCACCGACCGCGCCGTTGAAACGTACCAGCGGGTCTTCCGGCAGATCTTCCAGAGGACCAACCAGCTCGCGCACTACGACATGATGATGGGGGGATCCACCGCTGATCCGCAGCTCCCAGAGGTTAGTCCGGTGCCCGCGTGACGCCAATCGGACCATCTTCCTGGCAGAGTCGTCGATGCTGATCGACGTCGACACCGGCCGCCCAAAGGACCAGGTCCCGTTCCAGCGCGAGTTCGACCTGCTCCGGGCACGCCTCCCCGGAGCCGACTTCGACGCAATGGTGGCGCGAGTCAACGAGCTGATCGACGCGAGCGGCGGGGAGGTCGCGACGGCGGGCTGGCTGCCCGGCAGCGATTGGACGGGCACGCCGTTCGAGCCCATCTACACCGTCGCTGCCCGGCAAGACTACGTGCGCTCGGCGATGTTCTTCGGGCAGCTGGTCTGGTACGTCGTCATGCATCGGCCGGAGCCGTGGGCGTCGGGCCGGTACCAGGTGGACGGTCGCGACATCAGCAGCCGGACCTACTTCCGGCTGGGCGTCCGCAGCTGATGCCTTCTATCGACCTGTCTGGTGATCACCAGCCAGGTCGCGACGCTTGACGCACTGAGTAGGATTACTCAACGTAATGAGTAATTCGTCAGCACCCACCTATGAGCGCGAGGCCGCGGCCGTCCTCGAGGCGCGGCTGCGCGAGCCGCGGCGGTTCATCCAGGTGGTGGCGGGGCCGCGGCAGGTGGGCAAGACCACGCTTGTCCGCCAGGTGCTGGCCCGCCTGGACGTCCCGGCGCGCTATGCGAGCGCGGACGAGCCAACCCTGCGGGGCTCCGCATGGATCGCGCAGCAGTGGGACGCCGCCCGGCTGGAGGCCCGCGGCGGCCGCGCGGTCCTGGTGCTCGACGAGGTCCAGAAGGTGCCGGGCTGGTCCGAGGCCGTGAAGCGCCTGTGGGACGAGGACACCGCCTCGGCCACGACGCTCGCGGTTGTGCTCTTGGGATCGGCGCCGCTGCTCATCGGGCAGGGCCTGACCGAGAGCCTCGCGGGCAGGTTCGAGGTGCTCAGGCTCGGGCACTGGTCGTTCGGCGAGATGCGCGCTGCCTTCGGCTTCTCGCTCGACGACTACCTCTACTTCGGCGGCTATCCGGGCGCCGCGCCGCTGGCGGGGGACCCGGCCCGGTGGCGGCGGTACGTCCTCGACTCGCTCATCGAGACCACGATCTCGCGCGACGTCCTGCTGATGACCCGGGTGGACAAGCCCGCCCTGCTGCGGCGCGTGTTCGAGCTGGGGTCGCGGTACTCGGGCCAGATCCTCTCCTACACGAAGATGCTGGGGCAGCTGCAGGACGCGGGGAACGCGACGACGCTCGCCCACTACCTCGACCTCCTCGAGGGCGCGGGCATGCTCGCGGGCCTGCCGAAGTTCGCGGGCCAGGCGGTGCGCCAGCGCGGCTCGAGCCCCAAGCTCCAGGTGCTCAACACGGCCCTGATGACGGCGCCGTCGCTCCTCTCGCCCGAAGCGCTGCGGGCCGACCCGGCGGGGTGGGGGAGGCTCGTGGAGTCCGCGGTCGGGGCGCACCTGGCGAACGCCGCCGCAGCCGGCGAGTTCGAGCTCTTCTACTGGCGCGAGCGCAACCGCGAGGTCGACTTCGTCGTGCGGGCGGGCTCCCGGCTGACGGCGATCGAGGTCAAGAGCGGGCGGGCGCCCGACGTCCTGCCGGGCATGGCCGCGTTCACAGCGGCGTTCGGGCCGGCGAGGACCCTGCTTGTGGGGGGCAGCGGGATCCCGCTGGACGAGTTCCTCTCGCGGCCCGCTGGCCACTGGGTGCTCGGCTGATGAGCCCCGGGTCCTTCGAGTCCGTCGTCGAGCAGGCCGCGCTGGCCTGGCCCCGCGGCATCGGCTGGGCTGTGGCGCACGGGCCGGAGATCGCGTACGGGCGCCCGGGGCCGAGCGGAGCGACCCGCGGTACCGCGACACGGTGCTGGAGGGCCGGCTCCGGCGCTCGCTGGAGCGGCTGAACCCGGGGCTGCCGCCCGAGGCCGTGGAGGAGGCGTTCCGCAAGGTCACGCGGATCGCGCTGCCGACGCTGCTGGAGCGCAACCGCGCGGCCCGCCTGTGCTCGACGGCGCGACCGTCGAGCACAGGCGGG
>JANYAA010000458.1 GCA_025355255.1 Chloroflexota bacterium
CTGGCCTCGAGACGCCGCTACCATCACTCGCGTCCCCGGCGGACGACGCCCGGCAGCCCGCCGAGCCAGCCGCGGGACCGTGCCAGGGGTGCCCAAACCGGTGACGGTGCTCTTGCTCGCCCTTGCCGTGTTCCTTGTGCAAGGCGGCTTCCACTTCTACACCGCCACGCTGCCACTGGCGCTGAACGCGGGCGGCGTGCCTGATGCCGCAATCGGCCTCATCGTCGGCGTGTCCGCCGTGGTCCAGATCCCCGCGGCCATCGTGGGCGGCCGGCTGGTTGATCGCTTCGGCGGGGTCCAGCTGCTCACCGCAGGCGGCATCGCGTATCTCATCGGCTCAGCCATCATCGTCCTCCCGCTGGCAGATCCCGCAGGCTCCGTGCTCCCGTTTGTGGCGGCGCGGCTCTTCCAGGGCGCGGGCATCGCCGTCGTGCTGCCATCCGCGCTCGCTCTTGTGCCGGGCCTGATGCCGCCGGGTGGCAACCCGCGCGGCCTCTCGATCGTGGGTGCTGCGCAGAACCTCACCATCGCCGTCATCCCGCCGCTATCGCTCTTCCTGTTCAACAGCTGGGACATCCACGGCGTGGCGTGGGGAGCCATCGTGGCTGTGGCGGTAGGGATCGGCCTCTTCCGGGCCATCGGCATACGTCCCAAGCTCGCGGTGCGGCCCGCGACCCCCCACCGCTACGGCATCGCGTTCCGGCGCAGCTGGGCCATCCCGCTGCTGATCACCATCGCCTACGTCGCGCATTGGGGTGCGGTCACCGCCTACCTGCCGATCAGAGCCGTGGAATCGGGGGCGGACGTTGGGTTGTACTTCGCGGCTGACGGAATCGCGATCTTCCTCATGCGCCTGCCGACCGCGTGGCTGGCCGAGCGCGTCTCCAGCAGGACGCTGATTGTGGTTGGCGCCGTGGCGACCGCTGGGGCCATCGGGATCCTCCTGCTGCCGCTGACGACACCGCTGCTCATCGTGTCCGGTCTGCTTGGCGGCGCGGCTGGCGGCCTCGTGCTCTCACCGGTGCTGTTTGAACTGTCGAGCCGGGCAACGGATGCCGACCGCGGCTCAGCGTTCACGCTGTATTCCGGGGCGCTCGCGGGGGCGATCTCGCTGGGCAGCATCGGCGGGTCGCCCGTGGTGGCGGCGTTTGGGCTGTCGGCCGCTCTGGCCATCGGGATTGCGCTGATCGGCGTCGCCGCGGCGCTCACGCTCGCGGACCACTCGCTGCGCGGTGTGGTAACGGACGGCGTGGCCGCCGAGATGCCCGCATAAGGACCCGCGGGTTACTCGCGCCAGCCCGCCAAGTCGAGCGTCTGCAGGCGCGGGCCTGCGGTTCGACCCGGGATGCGGCCGCGCTTGGCGATCGGCTTCCCGTCAATCTCCTTGATGTCGCCCGTGAAGTCGATTGGCGTTGCACCGGAGATGTAGCTGCCCACAGCAAACGAGTCCACCGGCGAGCCGCTGTCCTTGAAGTACCTGATCCGCTCTGGCGTGAGCCCGCCCGATACCGTGATCGTCACGTGGCTGAACCCGGCCTGGTCCAGACGCGCCCGGATCTCTGTGACGAGCGCCGGCGTGACGCGGCCGCGCTCCGACGGCGTGTCCAGGCGGATGCCGTAGAGCTTGTCGCCCAGCGCGTTGGCAACGCGCAGCGCCTCCTCGGCCTCGTCTTTGAAGGTGTCCACGAGGACGATGCGCGGGACGTCCGGCGGCATGTCGCGGTCAAACGCCTCGGCCGCCCGGACCGTGTCGCCGAAGATCAGCACCAGCGAGTGCGGCATGGTGCCCGTGGGATTGAGCCCGGCGAGCCGAGCGCCAGCCGGGGTGGATGCGCCAACGCAGCCGCCGACGATGGCCGCGTAGTCCAGGACGTCGGTGATGTCCGGGTGGACGTGGCGGGCGCCGAAGCTGATGACCGGCTGAGGCGCGGCAGCCTCAACGCAGCGGCGTGCGGCCGTCGCCCAGCCGGTGGACTGCGCAAGCATGCCCAGCATCGCGGTTTCGTACAGCGCGAATGCCCGGTAGCGCGCCTGGATCCGGAGGACAACCTCCTTGGGGGTGACGAGATCGCCGTCCTGCATCGCCTCAACGATGGCGCCTGGCTCATTGGCGAGGACATGGCCGATCAGGTTGGTCGCCTCGCCCATCCCGCACAGGACGGCCTCCTCGCGGGTAAAGACCTCCATCAGGACGACCGGATCGAGACCCTCGCGCTCGAGGATGGAGTTGGCGCGGGCAAAGTAGACGTCCGCAGTGGCCCCGGAGAGGATCTCCATGGACGGGCGCGTGCGCTGCAGGCCCATCAAGCGATCCGGTGGATGCAGACGGTGGACGTCACGACGCTCGAGCTCCTTGAGAGGGGTGCCGTCACGGTCGAGGCTACCCCGGGGTGCGCGTTGGCGGCGAGTGTAGCGCACGCTCCGTCCTGCCAAACGGGGGATGACGGCGGGGCGCGGCGCCGTCAGGCGGCGGCGGATGACCCGCGGGCGCGGCGCCGCAATAGCGTGGGCCGCCCCAGGCCGGTCCAGATGGCGGGGGTCAGGACCACCGCGGCTGCGAGCACCGCCAGAAGGAACACGATTCGTCTGCGCCCCTCTGACCACGCGCCCGTCCACGCGCGGTACGCCCGTGACGAGGCGTCGATCGAGGCGTCGATACGCCCACCCGAAAGCTCTTGCCCAGCGGCAGCGAAATCCAGTTCGGGCTGCTCGCCAATCATGCCCATCCTCGAGAGCAGGTCGTGCTCGTCCGTTCGCGCTGCGGCCGCCGTCGCGATGGCGGTGATTGCCGCGCTCTCGCGGTCGGCTTCGGCCGAGGCCGCATGCAGCGAGCCCGTCTCGAACAGCGTGCGCAACGTGCTCGGCAAGGTGATGCCCGCAGCCGCCGCCTGCTGCTCCAGCGCCGCGTGCTTCAAGAGCACGGCGCGCGCATCGGCCATCAGCGTGGCTGCGGCGTCGAAGCGCCAGGCGCGAAGGGCGTCGCGGATTGGCCTGGGCAGCATCCAACCGTTGGCGACGGCCACCGTCTTGGCATAGCTGGACCGGGCCGCCGTCCTCGCGTCCAGCAGCGCTGCCTCCCCCGGCCGCACCACCCACTTCCGCCAAAGGTCCGTGAGGTCCTGCCCGCTCGCATCGGCGATGAGGTCCAGCATGCCCCGCCAATCAGGGGCGCCGTCCACGGTCTCAGGCGCCGCGCTGGACGTCGCGGTCAGCCCCGACGGCTGATAGGCGCCAATGCCGTCCACCGCCGCCAACCAGACGCGGCGGAGACCGTCGTCGCCAACGCGATCCGCGATGGCCGACGCGAGGATTGCCGACGCGGTGAACCCATAGGACTCCATCGCCGGATCGACGCCTGCCTCAGCGGGCCAGGCGTTGAGCGGGAAGGCCACCGCCTGCTGCTCGCTGGTGAGTGAGGGCGCGGGCACCTTCGCCCCGAGCCGGGCCATGACGCGATCCGCGTACAAGCTCGCGAAACCCTCCACCGCCCAGCGGTCGGCGAGGACCTTGCCGTTGAGCCATCCGTGGACGGCCTCGTGGATCACCGCCTGGTTTGCCGCCCAATACGCCACCTCGATGACCTCCCCAGAGGGGTCGTATCGGCCGGCATGGCCTCCGCCGGCCCGGCTCACGGACTCCTGCACCGTCACAGGACCGGTGTGCGGCCAGGGGAGGCCGATCTCGGTGCGGAGAAGCAGCAGCGCGCCTGCCAGAACCTTGCCCACGCGCCCTGCCCAGCCCGGATCGTCCAGCCAGGAGCGCATCGTCAGTTCCACGTTCCCGTTGGGCACCGACACTGACAGCGGCGTGTCGATGAACGTGGGTGTGGCCTGGGCCGAGACGAAGGCGAAGAACCCGAGTGGGTTGTCCAGCAGTCCCGTGGCCAGACGCGTGCCGCCTGCGTCGGTGGTGCCGGTCTGGGCGAACGAGCCTGACTCCACGGACACCTCGTAGCCGGGCGGGAACTCCACCGCCACCTGGCTTCCAGGCGTGTATTCCGTTGCGAACGCCCACACGGGGATCGTGACGAGGCTCGTGCCAACCCGGACCAGTGAACCCGGCGCGCCCTTCTGGTCGAGCAAGCTGAAGGTCAACCTGAAGGCCGCGGTGGACCCGCCGAAGAGGCGCTTGCCAAAGTCGATGCGCAGCGTGGTGGATTTGCTGTCCTTCTTGGCGATGGCCACCTTGGCTCCCTTGAGCCCGCTGACCTTGGGCGCGGTGGCACCCGCCTGCACCAGGAGGAACGCGTGGTCGAAGTAGTACATCGTCGTCTTGCTTGCGGGCTTGCGGCTGGCAGCTGTCACGTCCACCACCACCTGGATCCGCGCCTGTGCGGGCTGGACCAGGTACGTGGCGCTGGTGACCAGCGTCAGGTCGGGCGTGGCAGCCTCCACCGAGGGTGCCAGGGGCACGCTGGCAAGCAGCATCGCCGCGGCGGCGAGCAGGCGGAGGCGCCCGGTGAGCCTCATCCGGACGGCGCCTCGGCCACGGGATCCGCCTCAGCGAACTCCGCCAGATCCGCCGCGTAGCGCGTCAGCAGCGCCACGCCCGGGCCATCCGCCGACGACGGTGGCGGTGCGCCAAACGGCCAGCCACCGGCCTTGAGCCACTCAGCGGCATCCGGGTGGAAGCGGTCTGCCATGGCGAGCTGGCGCGCCAGAGCTAGCCCCAGCGCGTAGCAATCCAGCGCGGCGATGGGGACTTCTGCAACCAGGACCGGGCGCTCGTCCTCAGAGATGGAGAACTTGACAAACGGCAGCTCGTCGTTCCAGCGCAGCAGCTTGCGGTACGACTTTCGGAAGCTGTCGTTGATGGGCGGCGCGAAGTGTGCCCAGCAGATCAGCGCCAGCGCCGGGTCGAGGATCAGCGTGACGCGCAGGCGAACACGACGACGGCCATCGAGCACCAAGTCCCACGACGTGATGCCGTCACGGTTGGCGCGCTCAACCGGCTCCAGCCCAAGCTCCGTGAGCCAGGCCTCGATCTCCGCTGGGGTTCGTGCCTCGGTCCGGGGCGGGATGAGCATGGGCGGCAGTCTACCGGACGGCTCGGGGCAGACCCGGCCGGCGGGCAGCGCCCTAGCGACCGCCAGCTGATACCGCCGTGTCGTCGTCCTCGTCGTGCGCGCCCTTGGCTGCGCGGTCTGGCCGCCGCTCCACGCTGCCGCCCGACTTGACCACCCGCGTGGTGAAGTCCGCGGCCCGCACGCGCTCGCCCACCTTGACGTTGCGCCCGATGCGGACGCCCTGGCGCACCACAGACTGCTTGCCCACCACGGTGATCCCAGTGTTGAGACGGCTTGGCTCCGTCTTGTTGGGGATGTCGAAGTCCGGGCCATCCCCGATGATGGCACCCTGGCCCACGACGACTTCCTTGTCGAGGATCGCACGGTCCACCACGGCGCCGCTGCGCACGACGGTGTCAAACATCAGGATCGAGTCGCGGACCACCGCGCCAACGTCCACGCGGACCCCCGGCGACAGCACGCTGTTCACCACAGTGCCGTTGATCACGCAGCCGTGGCTGATCATGCTGCGGTGCACCTGCGCGGTGGGGCCAATCTTGGCCGGCGCCCGCTCCTCAGACCGGGTGTGGATCAGCCATTCGCGGTCATACAGGTCAAGCTCCGGTCGATCCGCCAAGAGCGCCATGTTGGCCTCCCAGAACGACTGGATGGTGCCCACGTCCTGCCAGTAGCCGTCGAAGCGATAGCCGAACACCCGCGCTCCGCCGTGGAGCATCGCCGGGATGATGTTGGCCCCAAAGTCGCGACGATCGTCCGCCAGCCAGCGCAGCAGCGCCCGCTTGCTGAACACGTACACCCCCATAGACGCGAGGTCGCTCTTGGGTACTTTGGGCTTCTCCTGCCACTCGGTCACACGGTCCTGCTCGTCCAGCGCCAGCACGCCCATGCGGCTGGCTTCGGCGATGGGCACCCGGCGCACCGCGATGGTCACGTCGGCGCGGCGGCGCCGGTGCGCGGCCAGAAACGGCGTGTAGTCCATCTTGTAGATGTGGTCGCCGGCCAGGATCATGACCGTGTCGCCCGTGTGGTGCTCGATCACATTGATGTTCTGGAAAACGGCGTCCGCTGTGCCGCTATACCACTCCGCCACGCGACCCCGCTTGATGTACGGCTGGAGCAGCTTCACCCCGCCCGTGTTCCGGTCCAGATCCCACGGTCGGCCAAGCCCGATGTGGTCGTTCAGCGAACGCGGGTTGTACTGCGTGAGCACGACGACGTTGTCGATGCCGGAGTTGACGCAATTGCTCAGCGTGAAGTCGATGATCCGGTACTTGCCGCCAAACGGAACCGCGGGCTTCGCGCGGACCGAGGAGAGGATCGACAGGCGCTCTCCCTCGCCGCCGGCGAGGATCACAGCCATGATCGGCTTGGCCAACGTCAGTCCTCCGGTCCTGCAGGCGTGGTCGTGGGCAATGCCGATGCTAACAGCGGCGCCGGTCCGGCGTGGCGCCAGGC
>JANYAA010000468.1 GCA_025355255.1 Chloroflexota bacterium
GCGGCCCGCACAGTCGCGGGGTCCAGACCGCGCGTTGCCACGATCGCCGCGGCCAGGCTGGCGACATCGCCGGGCGTGAATGTCACCGCAACATCTCTGTTGACTGTCTCGGCAATCCCTCCAAGCGGCGGGCACACAACCGGCAGGTCGAATGCCAGCGCGGTCATCAGGGCGGCGGAGTTGAGCGTGACTGCGTATGGCAACACCGCCACATCCGAGGCCCGCAAGTAGAGCCCGAGGTCCTCCGCCTCGATCTTGCGCGCGTGCAGCGTCACCCGCGGGTTGGCTGTCGCCCGGCGCAAGTCGTCGTCGACTGAGGTTGCGCGCGACGGGTTGCCCGCCACGACCAGGTGCAGTTGCGGATCCTCAACGGCGGCCATGTCGAGCGCGTCCAAAAGGAAGCCCAGCCCCTTGTTCGGACGCAACCCGCCCACCATTGCCAACAGGCGAGCGTCCGCCGGCACTCCGATCGCGTACCGGGCCGCCTCGCGGTCCACGATGTCGGCGTAGGCGCCGCGGAAGGACGGCAGCGGCACGTGGATGGTTCGCTCCGGCGGGATGGTGTACAAGGGCGCCGCGAGTTCTGGCGTGGCGGCTGCCATCACGTGGATGAGCGCCGCGCGATCAACGACAGCTTGCCGAACGCTCGTGTCCGCGGCCTCGAAACCGGAGTCATGCGGGAGCACGTTGTGGACCGTCCAGACAATCGGGATCCCGTTGACTCGCGCCCGGTCTAAACGGGCTCCAAATGCGGCCACGCGTTCTGCCGCCTCAGCCTCGTCGGCTGCGCCGGCAGTCACGCGGTTCAGCCACTGCAGGTGCAGCACGACACGCGCGCCGGCAGGGACGAGCTCGCCGATCCGGTCAAGATCCGCCAAGTCGAAGAGCGGCAGAGGCGCCAACCCGTTGGCCCATGCGCGCCGGTACTGGAGGACGTGGAACGGGCTTTCGGGACTGGGCTGGTGATAGAGGAGCAGCACGGGGTCCGCGTGGCCAAGGGTGGCCAAGCGCGCCGCGGCATCATCCAGATCGGCTTTGACGAGCGCCCGATCTCGGCCGCGGCCCCGGATTGGCGCTGACCGCGAGGCCGCGAGGCGCAAGGCAGCTGGCCCCGGACTCCCTGGGGCCACCTGTTCGGCCGCCTCGGCTTCGGCAGCCGCGGTTGCCACATCGCCCCTTGCCAGCGCCGCGCGTCCGCGTTCGACGAAGAGCCGTGCCTCCGCCGAGGCTGCGCGCCGTCGCTCGCGCTCCGCAAGTGGGCTCCGGCCGCGCAGAAGGCTCCCGAGGGCGCGCGACACCTTGCCGACAACGGTGGCTGACGTGGCAGGTGGCAATCCCGATCCCTCCGTTGTGCTGCATGGAGAAGTGCAGGCTCAGGGTACTGGAGCCCTTGGCGGCTGCCCCCAGCCTATACTCGGCTGATGGCTCCATCCGCGCTCATCACAGGGATCACCGGCCAAGACGGTTCGTATCTCGCCGAGCTGCTGCTCGCCAAGGGGTACCGCGTCGTGGGCATGACGCGCCGATCCAGTACCGCCTCCAACGAGCGCATCGCCCACCTCGGTGACCGCATCGAGCTCATTCAAGGCGACCTGCTTGACCAGGCGTCGCTGGTGGAGGCGATCCGCGTAGCCAGCCCGATCGAGATCTACAACCTCGCCGCGCAGAGCTTTGTCCCCACGTCATGGAACCAGCCGGTGCTCACCGGCGAGTTCACAGGGCTGGGCGTGACTCGGCTGCTGGAGGCGGTCCGCCAGGCGGCCCCCGGCGCCCGGTTCTACCAGGCGTCGTCCAGCGAGATGTTCGGCAAGGTGCGCCAGGCGCCCCAAGATGAGCTGACGCCGTTCTACCCGCGTAGCCCGTACGGCGTGGCCAAGGCATATGGCCACTTCATCACGGTGAACTACCGCGAGAGCTACGGCCTCCACGCCGTGTCCGGGATCCTGTTCAACCATGAGTCGCCCCGCCGGGGTCTGGAGTTTGTGACCCGCAAGGTGACCGACGCGGTGGCCCGGATCCACCTGGGCCTGGCAACTGAGCTGCGTCTGGGCAACCTTGACGCGGAGCGCGACTGGGGCTTTGCCGGGGACTACGTCAACGCGATGTGGCTGATGCTCCAGCGCGACGAGCCGGCGGACTACGTGGTGGCCACAGGCCAGGCGCACAGCGTCCGCGAGCTCTGCGAGGTGGCATTTGCCCGCGTTGGGCGGAGCTATCTGGATCACGTGGTCATCGACCAGGCCCTTGTGCGCCCGGCCGAGGTGGACCATCTCCGCGGGGACGCCACAAAGGCGCGCCGCGACCTCGGCTGGGAGCCCGCGGTGGACTTCCGGGGTCTCGTTGAGATGATGGTTGATGCGGATCTGGAGCGGCTTCGTCCCTTCGCGGCCGGCCGCGCCCCAGGGCGCTGATGCGCGTCGCCGTCACGGGCGCCGCCGGGTTTGTCGGCCGTTGGCTGCTCGCTGACCTCAAGACCGCCGGGCACGACGTGATTGGCGGCGACCTTGCAAGCGCCGGTGCCGACACGGCGCTGGATGTCACCGATCCTGGCGCCGTGCGCGCGTGGCTGGCCGATGCCGCGCCGGATGCGGTGATCCACCTGGCCGCCATCGCCGTTCCGCGTGCGGCTGCCGCCAATGTGGGTGCCGCGATGGCCGTCACAGTCGGCGGGACCGTCAACCTGCTTGAGGCTGCGCGAGCGTTGACGCGCAGGCCAGCCCTGCTGGTCGCGGGCTCGGCGGAGG
>JANYAA010000408.1 GCA_025355255.1 Chloroflexota bacterium
CCGATGAAGGCTTCCAGGTTGTCGCGGAGGCCGGCACCGCCGCGGAGTCCATCGAGCAGGCCCGCCGCTTCCAGCCCGACATCGTCATCATGGACGTCCGCCTGCCGGATGGCTCTGGCATTGAGGCGTGCCGCGAGATCCGGGCGGAGCTGCCCGGGACCCGCGTGGTGATGCTGACGTCCTACCCGGACGAGGAGGCCGTCCTCTCCGCCATCGTGGCCGGCGCCTCGGGCTACCTGCTCAAGCAGATCCGCGCCCGGGACCTTGTGGCCGCCCTCGAGAACGTCGGCCGCGGCGAGTCGCTGCTTGACCCGGCGGTCACCGAGAAGGTGCTGGAGCGCGTGCGGCGCATCGCCACCGGCGCCTACACAGACGAGATGGCCCAGCTCACCGCGCAGGAGCAGCGGATCCTGCTGCTGGTCGCGGAGGGCAAGACCAACAAGGAGATTGCCGCGGAGGTCTTCCTGTCGGACAAGACGGTGAAGAACTACGTGAGCTCCATTCTCTCCAAGCTGAACCTCGAGCGCCGCGCACAGGCGGCCGCGTTCGTCGCCAAGCACCGCCTGGACCGCGGCAGGGCGTAGCCGCCGGGCGCAAGCCGTGCCGTCTGGCCCCATCGGTCCATCCGTTTCGGGCGCAGCGGTTCCACTTCCGGGCCGTCCGGCCGCTTCGCCCCGCGGCCTTCGCTGGGAGACTTCGCCCATGCGTATCGTGTCGCCCGAAGAAGCCGTCGCGGGCATCCGCTCCCGCGACCAGATCTACCTCCAGTGTGCGGCCGCCACGCCGTCCGTGCTCCTCGACGCGCTTGTGGCGCGGGCGAGCGAGCTTGAGGCGGTCTCGATGGTCCACCTCCACACCGAGGGTCCAGGCCCGCACCTCGCGCCGGAGATGGCGCCGCACTTCCGCCATCGCGCGCTGTTTATCGGTCCCAACGCGCGCGCCGCCGTCAACGAGGGCCGTGCGGACTTCGTGCCGGTGTTCCTCTCCGACGTGCCGGCGCTGTTTTCCTCGGGCGCCCTGCCGCTTGATGCGGTGTTCGTGAACGCCACACCGCCCGACGCCCACGGGTTCTGCTCGCTGGGCACATCCGTGGAGGCCATGCACGCGGCCATCCGCGCCGCCAAGACGGTGATCGTCCAGTTCAACCACGCCATGCCGCGGACGCTGGGCGAGTCGTTCATCCACATCGACGAGGTTGACCTCGCCACGGAGGTGGACGTGCCGCCGTACGAGGCTCACCAGCCGGTGATCGGCGAGGTGGAGCGCCGGATTGGCGAGTTCATCGCGGATCTGGTCCCGGACGGCGCCACCGTCCAGCTCGGCATCGGGGCCATTCCGGCGGCCACGGCGCTCTACCTGACGGGCAAGAAGGACCTCGGGATCCACACCGAGATGTTCACGGACGCGGTTGTGGACCTGGTGGAGCTTGGCGTGATCACGGGCGCCCGCAAGGCGCGCAACAAGGGCAAGATCGTCACGGCGTTCATGAACGGCACGCAACGCCTGTACCGGTTTGTCCACGACAACCCGATGGTGGAGATGCGGGCCGTGGACTTCACCAACGACACGCATGTCATCCGCTCGTTTGAGCACATGACGGCCATCAACTCGGCCATCGAGGTGGATATCAGCGGCCAGGTGGTGGCCGACTCCATCGGCCACAAGATGTACTCGGGTGTCGGCGGGCAAATGGACTTCATCCGCGGCGCCGCGCTGGCCCCCGGCGGCCGGGCGATCATCGCGCTGCCGGCGACGGCAGGTTCGGCTGGGCAGCACTCGCGCATCACGCCGTCCCTCAAGGAGGGCGCGGGCGTCGTCACCACCCGGGCGCATGTACGGACCGTGGTCACGGAGTTTGGCGTTGCCGAGCTGTGGGGCAAGTCCCTGCGTGAGCGGGCCAAGGCGCTGATCGCGATTGCCCATCCGGACCACCGTGACGCCCTGATGTTTGAGGCGCGCAAGCTGCACGAGCTCTAGGCGTCCACGGCCTGGCCGGCCTAGCCGGGCGTCCGGCGCAGGTGGTCGGGGTGCGCGCGTCGCCGCTGACTTGGATCTGGCCAGGACGCGCGGCGCTCGAGAGCCAATGCCGGGGTAACTGAGGGTGGCCGCGGCTGGACGCGACCGGATGCGGGACCGCCGCCCTCAAGAACCACAAAACCCCCGCCACGGGCGAGGGAAGGGTTCGGGTGGGTGCCGGGCGTCCCCTCCGGCACCCACCTCGCATGCAGTCTCGCGTCTGAGGCCCTGCGTCGGTGAGTGCCGATCGGACCACCTTCGCGGGACCTACGGCACCCTCCTGCGGGCGCGAGGACCGGCGACCACTCGGCACGCCCTGCGTCATAGTGGTGCGACGCGGAGGCGGTTGCGACCATGCCCGCCTGCTGGCCCTGCGGGTCGGCGCGGGCGCCATGTGCGCCCCTCCCCGAAAGGCCGGTCATGCGCACCGAACGCGTGCTGATCATGGGCGCCGCGGGGCGCGACTTCCACAATTTCAACGTTGTCTACCGTGACAACCCCGCGGTCGACGTCGTGGCCTTCACCGCGACCCAGATCCCGGGCATCGCTGACCGCAGCTACCCAACTGAGCTTGCTGGCGACCGCTACCCCAAGGGCATTCCCATCCGGCCCGAAGCGGAGCTTGAGCAGCTCATCCGCGAGCACCACGTGGACACCGTTGTGTTCGCCTACAGCGATGTGAGCCACGAGCAGGTCATGCACGCGGGCAGCCGCGCCATGGCGGCCGGGCCGGACTTCAAGCTCATCGGCCCCGCAGCCTCCATGGTCAAGAGCACGAAGCCCATGGTGGCGGTGTGTGCGGTCCGAACGGGCAGCGGCAAGAGCCAGACCAGCCGGTATGTGGCAGCCGCTCTGGAAGCCCAGGGCCTCAAGGTGGCGGTGATCCGCCATCCGATGCCCTACGGGGACCTCGTCGCGCAGCGCGTGCAGCGCTTTGAAACCTATGCGGACCTGGACCGCCACGAGACTACGATTGAGGAGCGCGAGGAGTACGAGCCGCACCTCGACGCCGGACGCCTGGTGTTTGCGGGCGTGGACTACGAGCAGATCCTGCGGGCGGCCGAGAAAGAGTGCGACGTCGTCATCTGGGACGGCGGCAACAACGACCTGCCGTTCTACACGCCGGACCTCCACATCGTGGTGGCGGACC
>JANYAA010000033.1 GCA_025355255.1 Chloroflexota bacterium
CGCCCAGCATCGCGGCGATCCTGCGTGGCGCCGCGCACGGCCCGCTGACGCTGGACGACGCCGGCGCCGAACGGGTGGTCGAGGCGGCCCGCGGCGCCGGCGGTACGATCGCGGTGCTTGACGGCCCAGACAGCAAGGCAGCCCTGTTGGCCGCATTTGCCGATGGTCTTGCCTTCCCTGCATGGTGGGGTCGAAACTGGGATGCCCTCGAGGACCTGCTCGGTGCGCCCGCTACCGGCCCCAGACTGGAAGTGGTGGTCTGGCACGATCCGGGCCGCCTTGCTCAAGCCGATCCTGATGCATGGGCGTCCGCGCGTGACATCCTCGTGGGCGCAATCGAGTATCGGCGAGGAGTCGGCACGCCGCCCATCGTGGTCATCCTCACCGGTCTGCAGCCGGGCGCAGCGCCCGTGGAGAACAGCATGAGCGAACCCCGCATTCCGGCCGCGATCCGCAAGCTCGGCCGCGTCCACCACGTGGCGTTGATCGTTCGGGACATCGATACGTCGCTGGTGTTCTGGCGCGACACGCTGGGTCTGCCGGTGGACGCCGTGATGCACATGGAGCACGACCGCAGCACCATCGCGTTCCTGCCCGTGGGCGAGTCCAAGGTGGAGCTGGTGATGCCCACCGATGACACCACCGGCGTCGCACGGTTCCTCGCCACCAAAGGCGAGGGGTTCCACCATGTGTGCTTTGAGGTGGACGACCTGGCCGAAACGCTCACGCGGCTGTCGATGGACGGCATCGAGCTGATCGACAGCGCGCCCCGCAAGGGCGGCGAGGGCCCGGTGGCGTTCCTGCACCCGAAGTCCTGTCACGGCGTCCTGGTGGAGCTGATTGAGGCGCCCGGCGGCCCCGCCTGGACCGCGTTGGGGTTCTAGCCCGGCGCAACGACGGCAGCTAAACCAGCCCTGGCTCAGGACCGGGTCTGGCATGCAGCGACGGAGCCCGCCCGTCGAGGTTTGGGCATCAAACCGTGCAGCGGGGACGGCCTCTTGAACCACGTGTGACTAAGCGTGCCGGCGCGATGGAGCGCCCTACGAGCGGCCGAATACCGCACGTCGGAGGCCGTCCAAGACGCGGCCGGTCAGACGCAGCGCCAGCCACGTGCCGCCCAGCACCAGCGCCTGTCGCCAGACCCACGCTGAGCCGCCGGGGTCATCCGCGCCGGGCTCAAGCCACTCGCCATCGAGGGTGACGCGGATCAGCGGCACCCAGTCCAGGGCCTTGATGATCGCCTCGTCGGCCGCGGTGAGCGGGTTCACACCGGTCATCGACCCCGGCAACACTGTCGAGCGCAAGAGCGCCGGCAGAATGCACGCCCGGACGCGCGGGTCCAGCTCCTCGGCCGCGGTTCCAGCAAAGCGCCGCCCGGGCAGCCACGCCTCCACGCGCGGATCGGCAAGCAGGTTTCGGTACCACTCCGTGCGGGCGCCAAACCCGGCCAGCACCCACACGGCGCCCGCCGCGATCAGGTAGTTCAGCGGCGTCTCGCGGATGACGCCGGATTTCCTGCCGCGGACACGCAGCAGCACCGTGTACCCGCCGATAGGGGTGGACACCCAGGCGCCGAGTCCGGCCCGGTGGAGCGGCACCATGAAGCAGCGGTTGAGCGCCTTGAAGGCCGTGCGCAAATACGGGTCTGCGGCCTGCCAGGCCTCCGACGTCGGCGCGGCCGCGAGCGGCGGGAATGCACGAGCAGCCACGGCTAGAACCCCCAGGCAAACACCACGTCACGGGCGCCCTCGGCGGCCCGCGCAAACCGCACGATGCGCTCGGCGAGATCCCGAATCCAGGGCTTGTCTTCCCTGGGCAGCGGGCCAAGCTCCTCCTCGAGCATCTCGATCCAGCGCCCAGCGAGCGCGCCCAACTGCTCATCAGGCACGCGGGCAACGGCCGCAACCCACGCCGGGTCCACGCGCTCGAGGATGCGCTCCGTGGCCACACGCACGCCCTCAAGGTCGGAGCGGGCGTCGAGGAAGTCGCCCGGCTCGCCCGTCTCGCCAAGACCGCGGGCTGCCTCGGAGAACATGTCCAGCCAGGTGGGGTCCAGCCCGCCGCCCAGCGAGAGGTGCGCGGCAAACCGGTCCGCATCGGAGAAGGCAGCCAGATCGTCAATCGAGAGTGCAAGCACGATGTCGCGCTTGTCGCCCGCGATCAAGTCCATGAGGCTGCCCATTGGTGCCCTCTCCGGTGTCGGTCAGCCTCGGTAGCCGGCCTCGCGCAGCAGTTGCGGCAGCTCGGTGGGGGAGCCCGCGACGCGGAACCCCGCCGCCTCAAGCGCCGACACCTTGGAGGCCGCCGTGCCCTTGCCGGCCGGACGGCGCCTGAGGGCAAGCGCATGGGTCATGCGGGCGCCATCATCTCGGGCGGCAAGG
>JANYAA010000035.1 GCA_025355255.1 Chloroflexota bacterium
CGTTCTGGATGGTGCCCTCGAGCGCCGCCCGCGGGACACCCCGCTTCTCGGCCGCCACGATATACATCGCCCAGACAGGCGCGGCTGGCGCGTTGATCGTCATCGAAGTGCTCACGCGATCCAGCGGCAGCCCCTCCAGCAGGACCTCCATGTCGGCGAGGCTGCTGACCGCCACGCCGCAGGTGCCGAATTCGCCCTCAGCCTCCTCGTCGTCGGTGTCGAAGCCGTAGAGGGTGGGCATGTCGTAGGCGACGGACAGCCCGGTCTGGCCCGCGGCCAGCAACTGGCGGAACCGCGCGTTTGTGTCCTCCGCGCTGCCGAACCCCGCAAACATGCGCATGGTCCACGGGCGGCCCCGGTAGCCGGTCGGGTGGACGCCGCGGGTAAACGGCGGGTCGCCTGGCAGGCCGACGTCGCGCGATGCGTCAAACGCGCCGTACGGCCCGTCGCCGTCGCGGAGCGGGACGCCGTGGTGGTCCACGGCGGTGGGGCCGCCGGGTCCAGCCGCTCCCCCGCCCGCGTCCGCGGCGAGATCCCAAGGGCCGTACAGGCCCTCGATCGGGATGTCGCCCATCGTGGAGAAGCGTTCGCGTCGCTCGGGGAGCCGATCGAGGGCTGGCTTGAGGCGGTCGATGCGCCAGCGGCGGTGCAGCTCGTCCCAGGCGTCGGTCATGGGCGGACTCTACACCGCGGCCGCGGTGTACCTCACACAGGTCAAGGTGCGGCGAATCCTTCCAGCGCTGCAGCCACCTTCGCATCGCCCACGTCGGACGCGAGCAGCACGCGCACGCGGCCGTCGGCCCCGCCGGGCCAGACGACGATCGTGTTGGTGGTCTCGTCCTTGTTGAGGACCTCCAGCCGCTTGGCGGGCTGGCCGCCCACGGTGATGTCGAGCGTGCGATAGGTGTCGGTGTGGCTCGCGGTTCGGGCCGGCACGGCGTAGAAGTCCAGCATCTTGGCCGCGTCCAGCCCAGCCCCGTCAAACACAGCGATGGTCAGCCCGCTGCTGGAGCCCAGCGACCAGGTCGCGCCGGCAAATCGCACGCCCTTCACGCCTGCGTCCGCAAGCGTGCCGAGCGCAGCGCGAGTGCAGCTCCTGCCCGAGTCCACACTCGTGGGCGTCTTGCCGTCGTACGTTGTTGGCAGCAGCGCCTCCAGTTCCGGGTAGGCGCCGGCCATCCGGCCGTCTGCGGTGCACGGCGTCGCAGGGTCAAAGCTGGCCGTGAGGACGCGGCTGCCGCCGCACGCCCCGAGGGTGAGCGCGGCGGCAATCGCCAACAGCGTCATCAGCAGGCGGCGTGCGTTCGTCATGGCCTCCACAGCCTACCGGAAGGGGCTTGTCTGCCAGCCCGGGCGCATCGGGCGCTCGGCACGCAGGATCCCGCGACGGTCCAGTTCGCCCACCAGCACGCGGGCAGCCGCGCTGATCTCCGGATCACGGTTGTAGGTCCCGGCGAGCCAGTCGATGTAGCTTGGCTCAAACCCCAAGACCTCGCCCAGGCTGTGGCCGTGAAACTTGCCAAAGGTGAGGAGTGTGTCCAGCGCATCGTCAAGGCTCGGCGTGCCAGGGGGCACGTAGTCGGGGTCGATGTCGCGCTCCAGGGGCCCAGATGGCTGCGATGCCCGCAGATCGGGCGAATTGCGGTCCCGCTCCTGCGGCGCCTGTCCGCCGAGTGGGTGGCGCGTCCCCAAGGGCGTGGTGCGCTGGTTGAGGGCGACAAACGTGGCCGAGGTGTCGAGGCGCGCCTTGACGGGGGACACGGGCGGGGCCGGGGGCGGGCCGGCGTGGCGGCCGGAGCGGGGTCCTGCGCGGCGCGGGCGGGTACCGGCGTCCGGGTCTCGGCGGCGGCTCTCGGGCGTCTCGCCAGAGCGCGTGAGGCTGGCGTACGCCGCGTTGATCTCGGCCATCCGGCGGGTCGCCTGGCGGGCAGATTCCGGGTCGTCGGCAGTCAAGTCGGGGTGGTGGCGCCGCGCAAGGGCCCGCCAGGCGGCCTTGATCTCGTCGGGCCCTACGCCGGGCTCAACGCCCAGGACGTCATGCGGATCTCTCGCGGGCACGTTGCTGAGTGTACCGGGAGCGCCCGGAGGGGCCGCGTTTGACAGGTTCGCTGCGGCGCGGTCCGATAGGGGCATGCTTCCGACGTCCCGTGCGGTGCGAGCTGCCCTCGCTGCCGCGCTCACCGCTATCCCCGCCGCGCTGGCGATGCGCTTTGCGTTCGTCTATCGGACGCGGGCGGGCATCCCGAAGCGCAACGCGCCCGCCACCACCCCTGCCGATCTGGGCTTGCCGTTCGAAGCGGTTCAGGTGCCCACCTCGGGCGGTCTGCGTCTTGCGGCCTGGCGTATACCTGCGCCGGATTCCGGCGCCGCCACGCCCGGCGTTGTGCTCCTCCATGGCTGGGATTCGGCGCGAGACCGGACGCTCCCCCACGCACAGGTGCTGCACGCCGCTGGCTACCATGTGCTGACGTTGGACGTCCGCGGCCACGGAGCCAACGCGCCCGAAACGCTGCCGATGTCAGCCGGAGAGTTCGCCGCCGATGCGCGCGCCGGCGTCGCCTGGCTGCGCGAGCGGCCGGAGGTGACGAAGGTGGCGCTTGTGGGCCACTCGATTGGCGGGGTGGGCGCACTCGTCGCGGCCGCGGCGGGCGGCGACGGCGCCGTGGACGCGGTGATTGCCCTGGCGCCGCCGGCAGGGCCGTATCGGCTCACCCGGCTCACGTTCCAGTTGGCCGATCTGCCGTTTCCCGGGCTCCTCGCTTGGCCGCTGGCCTGGCTGACCACGCATGTGTTCCTCTGGCCGCGCCGGCATCGGGTTGCCGACGTGAGCGCTGTCGAGGCCGTCCGCCGCTTCGACGCGCCCCTCCTGCTGATCCACGGCACGGATGACCACGTTGTGCCGCCCGACCATATGGCCCGCTTGGCCGCCGCCCGACGCGCCGCGTTGCCGGGCGCCGTGACCGAGACCCTGCTTGTTCTCGGCGGCCACCACAGCTGGATCTACGAGTTCCCGGAAGTGCGCGCCGCGATGGCCCGCTTCCTGGCAGCCTCGCTGGGCGGTCCGCTGGAGCCCGACGTGGCCGCTGCTCGCGCCATGGCAGTTGACGCTCGCCGCCCGCCAGAACCGGAGCGCCTGTCGGCCGTTGACGCGGAGCCCGGCGGCGCCCAATCCGTGATCGGCCTGTTCACCCAGCCACCGCGACTCCGTATCGAGGACCCTGATGAACGTACGTGACGCTGTCCAGGCCAAGCGGGCCATCCGCGCGTTCGCGCCGATCCCGCTGCGAGACGACGACCTCGCCGCAATCCTCAAAGCCGCACGCCGCGCCCACTCGGCCAAGAACTTCCAGCGCTGGGGGTTTGTCGTGGTGCGGGACCGCGAGCGGCTGGCCGATCTGAGCACGCTTGGCCCGTGGTGTGGCCACGTGGCCGGGGCCGCAGTCGCGGTTGCACTTGTCACACCAGACCCGCACGCCGAGGGCGCGTCGCTGTCTATCACGTGGGACCTCGGTGGCGCCGCTGCCCAGATGATGCTGGTGGCGTGGGAGCTTGGCGTGGGCAGCTGCCCCGCCACTGTGTACCAGCAGGAGCGCGCCCGCGAGCTGCTTGGCTACCCCGAGGACATGCACTGCGACGTCATGCTCTCATTTGGCTATCCCGCAGACCCAGATGCGCTCACTCGGCCAAACGCCGTCGGCGGCCGCAGGCCACTGGAGGAGCTCGTCCACTACGAGACCTGGAAGGCGGGGGCCTAGCTCGCGCTCGCCGCGTCCATTTCGTCGGGATCAGAGTCCAGATCGAGCGCCGACAGCGGGTCAAGCTGCTCGGCCGCATCGTGGACGGGCGCCTCGGGTGCCGGCGCTCCGGCGGCCAGATAGGAGTTCACGGCCGCCGCAAGGCCCACATCGCTAGTCGCCCGCTCTGACAGCAGCCACTTGTGCTCCAAGACGTCGCAGTACGCCTGGACGAGGTCCCGGTCAGGGCCGACCTCGCGAGCGATCTTGGCCTGCGTGGGCCGGTACACCTCACGAAGCCACCGGTCGGCGGCCTCATCGGCCTCCACGCGGCGCCCCTCCGCGTACTCCAGCCAGGCGCCGTACTCAGCAAGGTCGTTGAGCAGCATCCGCGCCTGCCCCTCAAGCGTGCGCAGTCGCGTCCGCCGCTCCAGCTCGTTGGCGTGGTACCGGCGCGTGGTGACCCATGTCCGCAGGCGCACCGTGTCGCGGGTGCCAACCGGGTCCACCTCAAGATCCACGGAGAAGCCGAGGTCGTTGAGCCTCCGCAGCCGCGCGCGGATGGCCTGGCGGTCGCCGCGGATCAGATCGGGCTGGTTGTACAACTCCGACCAGACCGCCTCATAGCGGGCGCGCACGGACTCGGCGGCATCGACCGCTTGGTCCATCTCCTCGGGCTTACCCTGGTAGGCCGCAAGGTCGGCCAGACCAAAGGCCACGTTCTCCACCAGGATGTCCAGGTCGTACCGGCGCTGGCCGTCCGAGAGCGATGTGTGGATCTCGGAGGTCTCGGCGTCCACGAGGTACGCCTGGATGCGGTCCCCGTCGCGCCGGAACAGCGTGTTGGCCAGCGAGCAGTCGCCCCAGTAGACGCCGCTGCGATGCAGGTCCACCAGCAGCAGCGCCATGGCGTCCAGCAGTCGATCCCGATAGGCAGACGTGACCGCGCGCAGCCGCATCAGCAGCCGGCGGTACTGCATGGAGTGGCGCAGGAACTCCGTGACGAGGATCGCGTCACCTGTCTCCGGCCGCACGGCAAGACCCACCGCGCGGACGCTGGGCAGACGCGCGTCCTCAAGCTTGCGCAGCGCAGCGAACTCCCGCTGAGCCACGCCCTGCGGGAGCTCCTTGAGCGCGTACGCCATGCCCGCGTGGACGAGGAAGCGGACAAGGTGGCGCGACGGGCCAACCGGCAGTTCTCGGAAGCGGTGGGCACCAGAATCCCACTCGGCGAGCGGCGCCTCCCACGGGAGGTCCAAGAGCGACGCGACCTCGTCGCGCAGGATGAGGTGCGGCAGCGTCATGGAAGGAGCCCTACGGGTGCACGGTGCCTTGCGGGCTGGAGATGCGTCAGGGCCGCTTGCGCAGGTACGTGGCGACGCTCGCGTCGTAGCCGAGCGACTCGAACAGCCGCCGGGCGTCAGGCCGATGGTGGCCAGCGGTGACCTCGAGGAACGACGCGCCCGTCTCGGCTGCCGTCTTCTCAGCGGCCGCCATGAGCAGCTTGCCGATTCCGCGCTCCCGCTCGCCGGCATCAACCACCAGCGTCACAATCCGGGCGAACGTCTCGGAAGACTCAAACCTGGGCAGCACCAGCATCGCCAGAAAGCCGACAGCCTCGCCGCCGGCCTCGGCCACCAGCACGTGGGAGCCGTGCGCAGCGAAGCGGGCGAGCCGGGCGGTGATGTCGCTGCCCCCGGCCGGGTAGCCCTCGTCGGTGAGAAGCGAGGCAAGCCGATCGGCATCGCCATCGGTGGCAGCGCGGACGGTCACGCGGGCGTCATTCATGTCTCGATAGTACCCGGCGCCAGCAAGAGGAGATGCGGCCCAGGGCGCTCAGCGGTACGCAGGCGAACGGCCGGACCGAAGGGACCAGTGAGGCGGCGAAGCCGCGCCGTAGGCGCGCCGCGGATGTACAGGCCGCAGGGCCCCTCGCCATCTCGGGCGAGCGAAGCGGCCAGCGCCCCCTCAGTGGAGGGCTCCAGCAGCACGAGTCGGCTGCCGGGGAGACCGCTCGTGGCCCTGATCCGGCCGTGGGCGCCTAGGTGTGGCTCGACGCACAAGGGCGCGCCGGCGGCCGGCGGCGCGAGCGGCTCGAGCCATGGGGCAAGCTCAGCTTCGGCGCGGTCCAGATCCACGGTGGCCCAGATGACGGCCACCAGGACAACAGCCGGGCCGGCAGTTACAGGACCATGGGCGCCTGCGGCATCACCCGCCGGCTGGTCGCCCGGAAAGACCGGCTCAAACACGAGCCGCCCCTCGCCTACCGGTTCATCGCCTGCCTGCTCGCGGCGCCAGGGGACCACCTCGAGCAGCTCCGGGCCCAGCCACAGATCCCACGCTCCAGCCGCCCGACGCGCCGGCGCCGGCAGCACACCGAGTCGGTCGCCGAGGAGGCGCGCCACCGCCTCCGGATCACCCGCCTGCCACGTCAGGCGCGCCCAGCGCTCCACGCCTACTCCAGCAGCATGTCGGGCGACTCGCCAACCGAGGTGAACCCGAGCCGCTCGTATAGCCCGATGGCAGTCGCATTGCCGCTGAAGACACCCAAGTACGCGGAGCCCGGCGCGCGGACGCCAGCGGCAGCCAGTGCCTGGCGCGTCGTCAGGGCGCCCAGCCCGCGCCCCCGGAACCCGGGCAGCGTCCCGATGTTCGACAGGTAGGTGAGCCCGTCAAACGTGGTTGCCTTGGCCACCGCGGCCGCCGTCCCATGGACGCGGGCCAGCACCAGAGCGATCCGCGGATCGTCGAGCGTTGCCGCCAGATCCGCCGCCAGCTCCGGTGCACGGGCAGCCGTGGCGCCAAAGGCAGCGGCCAGCACGGCGCCCGCATCGGCAACATCGCGGGGACCCGCATCTGATGCGCGGCGAATGACGCGCAGGCTCACACCTGCGGGGACTTCCTTCTCGGATACGCCGACCGCCGCCGGGTCAGCCAGCACCATGACGTGGCCACCGCCCACATCGGCAAACCCGTTGGCCTGGAGACGCATTGAGAGGTCAGCTGGGCGTCCATGAGCGGGCGACGGCCAGACATGCGGGGTGCGACCAAGGATGGCGAACAGCGTCATGACCTCAGTGAGCCGCCGGTCGAATGCCGCGGGGTCGTCCGGCCAGCGGACGGCCGCGAGCCGGTTCCAGAACGGGTCCGCATCGATGGGGTCGTGCAGCAGCACGGCGTCGCCAAGATCGCGCATCTGGCGGGCGGGGATGGCGTGCGAGGCGGTCTCGTGCCGTTCGACGGCGGTCATCGCCGCGGCGTCAAGCCCGAGCCGCCGAAGGCTCAAGCGCGACGCACCACGATGGCGCTGGCCCCAGACGGCAGCTCAACGAGTTCCGGGATGGGCAGGCCGGCTTCGGCATACCAGCCGAGTGCCTCCGTTGACGAGACGAGACGCGTCCCCTGGACCAGCTCGTCCAGCTGGACGCCGGCGATCATCTCCGCGTGGCGGGTTCGCAGCAGGTCGGGGTCCGTTGGCAGGTACCAGTCCAGCGAAACCAGCCAGCCGCCCGGCTTCACCGCGGCCCAGGCCGACCACAGCGTGTCGGCGGGGTCCGGCAGCTGGTGCAGCGAGTACTGCAGGTAGACCAGCGTCGCCTCGCCCTGGTGGCCCACGTTGATCATGGAGCCCTGCTCGATGGCGATACGGGCCTGCAGGCCGGCCGCGGCGACGTTGGCACGAGCTCGCTGCACGGAGTCTGGCTCAAACTCCACGCCGGCCAGCTGGGTCCCGGCAAACCGGCGCGCCATGGCGATCAGCCAGCGGCCGCCGCCGCAGTGGACGTCGAGGATGCGCGAGCCGGCCCCGAGATCCGCCGCCAGCTGCGGAAAGGACCCGAGGACTTCCTCAAAGAAGACGGCGACATCCTGGATGGTCAGGCGCTCGATTGAGACGCGGTACCGGTCCGGACGCGACCGCAACGGCGTGCCGCTGCGGAAGACGTCGGCGAGGGCGTGGTAGTCCAGGCTGCCGATGGACGCGTGCAGGAACTGCCCGCCGAGATACTCCGGGCGGTTGGGGTCAAGCAGGATCCGTGCGAGCTCTGCCGGCAGGTGGATCCGGTCATCCACGATATCCACCAGCGCGTGCGCGTCCGCGCCCCAGGCCCAGCGCGACGCCAGCTCGGGCTGGATCGCGGCGGTTGTCGCAAGCTCCCCTGTGGTCAGGCCCTCTTCACCGGCGGCGCGGAGCTGCTCGAACAGGCCGAGCTCTAGACCGGCGTACACATACCAGGTCTTGTAGAAGCCGCCGAGGCTGGCCACCAGTTCGTCGAAGCGGTCGTCGAGGCGCATGACCCGATTGTGCCACTTCCCGCTGCTAGCATCGCCCGGCGGCCCATTGGGGCGACCCGCAAGGCGATGCAACCGGGTCGCCGCCGGACGTGTTGTAGGTGGTGATGGACGACACAGCCCTGGCGAACCTCTTGGCTGACGACCTTGACGCTGCGTTCGAAGTGCTCGTCCGCGCCCACGTGGATCGCTGCCACGCGATTGCCCTGCGCGTGCTGGGCAGCCACCACGATGCCGAGGAGGTGGCGCAGGACGCGCTCGTCCGGGCGTACCGCGCGCTTGGCGCGTACCCGCCCGAACGGATCCGCGAGCTGCGTCTGCGCCCGTGGCTGGCAACCATCGTTGTGAACCTGTGCCGGAACCGGCGTCGCCGGACTATCCCGCCCTCAACACCGCTGGCTGCACTGGTGGAGGCGGGGGCAGAACCGCGCGCCGCCGCCGCAGGCAGCCCCGACGCCACCGCTCAACGCCACGACGCGCGCCACCGTCTCGGCGCGCTGCTCGCCGCTCTCCCCGAGCGGTATCGGGTCCCGGTAGTCCTGCGCCACGTCGACGACCTGTCGTATACCGAACTCGCCCTGGTCCTCGGCCGCCCCGAGGGGACGCTGAAGGCCCAAGTCCACCGGGGGCTCGCGATGCTGCGGGCTGCCGCGCAAGCCGAGGGTCTGGAGGAGCTGATCGCATGAATGAGCGCCTGGCGCTCACATCCCTGGCGACCCCGGCGCCAGCGCATCTGGCGGACGACATCCTGGTCGAGGTTGGCCTCGCCGACCGCATGGCCCCGCTTGAGACCGCGATCGGCACGCTCTGGGTGGCCTGGAACGGGTGCGGCGTGGCGGCTGTGGACCTGGCCGAGGACGGGCCTGCTGCGGCCGTGCGTCATACGGCAACCTGCGGCCGGCGCACGCTCGTGGCGGATGTCCTGCCCGCGGCGCTTGCGCGCCCGATCAGACGCCGTCTGGCGGGTGACCGTTCAGCGCGGATCCCGCTTGACCTCCGCGGCCACACGGACTTCGAGCTGGCGGTCTGGGCGAAGGCACTCGAAATCCCGTTTGGCGAAGTGCGCCCGTACGGTTGGATCGCAGCGGAGATCGGGCGGCCAAAGGCGGTCCGCGCGGTGGGGACGGCGCTGGGGCATAACCCGGTGCCGCTGGTGGTCCCCTGCCATCGGGTGGTCCGAACCGACGGCACCATTGGGCAGTACTCGCTCGGCGGCCCTGGCAACAAGCGCGCGATCCTCGTTGCTGAAGGGCTGGACCCAGACGGGCTGGAGTCCGCGGCGCGCCGGGGCGAGCGGCTGATCGGCTCGGACACCACGCGCATCGTCTGCTGGCCCACCTGTCGCCACGCTCGGCGTGTATCGGGCGCACACCGGGTACCGTTCCGTTCGCTGCGGGACGCCCAAACTCGCGGTTACCGCGCCTGCAGGGTCTGCAGGCCGTCCGCCGTGGAGTTGGCGGCCTGAGCGCAACGCGCCACCCACGCCAGCCGAGGACGACCCCAACGTGACCAGCCAACCGAGCGCGCGCACCGCCAGCCCGCTCGCCATCTGGGCGGGCATCCTGGTGCTGTACCTCGTCTGGGGCTCCACCTATCTGGCGATCCGCGTTGCGGTGGCGACCATCCCGGCGATCCTGATGAGCGCCATGCGCTTCATGCCGGCGGGCGTGATCCTCACCCTCGCCATGGTCGGGAGCCTGCGCGGGCGTCTCGTCCGGCCATCGCTCCGCGAGGTCCGAGACGCGTCCATCGTCGGGTTCTGCCTCATCGGCGGCGGCATGGGCCTGGTTGCCTGGTCGGAGCAGACCGTGTCATCCGGAATCGCCGCCCTCTTCGTGGGTCTTATGCCGATGTGGGTTGGCGTGCTCAACCGGATCGCCTTCGGGGCGCGGATGCCGCGCCGTGCGGCAGCGGGCACGCTCATCGGCCTTGGCGGCGTCGCGCTGCTGGCGGGGCCCTCAATCGCGGCTGGCGGCAGGGAGGTTCCGGGGCTGCTAGCACTTCTGGTCTCGCCGATGTGCTGGGCCACGGGCTCGCTCTACTCCGCCAAGCGCGCCGTCCAGCCCAAGCCCGCGCTCCTCGCGACGGGGATCCAGATGCTGGCCGGCGGCACGCTGCTGCTGGCTGTGGCGGCGGTGACAGGGCAGGTGGCAGCATTCAACCCGGCGTCAGTGGCGCCCGAGGGCTGGCTGGGTCTGGGCTACCTGATCGGCGTCGGCAGCCTCATTGGCTACGTGACGTTTGCCTGGCTGGTAGGCGTGGCCCCGCTGGCGCACGTGACGACGTACGCCTACGTCAATCCTGTCGTGGCGGTCGCGCTTGGCGCGCTGATCCTGGGTGAACCGCTGGAGCCTCGAACGCTGGCCGCGGCTGCCGTCATCGTGTTGGGCGTGATGCTCATCGTGTCCACCACGGGCCGCGCCCCGAGCCCAGCGCGCGAAGCGGTGGTTGCGCCGAACTGAGTCAGCCGGTCCGCACCTGACGGACGATCGCTGCGGCCTCCGCAGCGGAGCGGGCGACACTGGCGAAGTCGCCTGCGGCAAGCCACTCCTTCTTGACAAACCATGAGCCGCCCACAGCGATCACCGCAGGAACCTTGAGGTAGCCCGCAAGCAACGAGGCGTCGATGCCGCCGCTGGGCATGAACGCAACCTCGGGGAACGGACCTGTCAGCGCCTTGAGGTAGCCGACGCCGCCGAGGAGCTCCGCCGGGTACAGCTTCAGCGTGGTCACGCCAACCTCGAGGGCGTGCTGCACTTCTGACGAGGTTGCGATTCCGGGCACGATCGGGATATGGGCCGCCTGTGCGCCCGCCACGATCCTGTCGCTCCAGCCGGGCGTCACGATGTACTGAGCGCCGGCATCGAGCGCGGACCGCAGCTGGTCAGGCCAGCGGATGGTGCCCGCGCCGGCGAGCAGGTCGGGGCGCTCGCTGCGGATGGCGGCCAGCGCCTCAGCCGCGGCCGGCGATCGGAAGGTGATCTCGATGGTCCCGACACCCGCCTCCAGCAGCGCATCTGCCAGGGGAATGGCGGCCGTCGCGTCTGCGATCTCCACGACCGGCACGATGCCGATGCCGCGAAGGCGGCTGATGACGTCCACAGCCTTCGTCATGCGCCTGCTCCCTTCACGGGGCCGAAGAACGTGTACTCGGGGCCGCCGTCAAGCATGCGCTGGACAAGAAGGGCAGCCTCAACGAGGTGGTAGTCGCCCCACATCACGGCCTCGCCGTACGGCACCCCGGTGTCTAACGGGTTGTGGTCCCAGCCGCGCGGGCGGTGGTAGACGCTGTGGAGGAGCAGGCCCTGGTGGACAGGGTCCGTGGAGAGGTACGGGGCTTCGAGGAGCCGGCTCAGCACGCCAAGCCCGGCGGCGGTGTAGCGCGCGCCTTCCGCGTCCCCCCGTCGAGTGAGCCATCGGCCCAGCCGCAGCAGCCCCTGCGCGCCGATGGCCGCGGACGACGAGTCAACCGGCTCATGGGTGTTGAACGGCTCGGCCGGCCGCTCAAGGTAGTCCCCCATCTTGGCGAGACCCGGGGCGCCGGTGTCCCAATACGGGATCCCGTCCGTCGGCGTGTTGGCGATGAAGAAGTCGCAGGACGCCCGCGCTGGCCGCAGGAGCATGGCCGTGATCTCGTTACGCCCGCCAAAGGGCGCCAGCTCCTCGTCCGGCAGGATGTCGATGAACTCGAGCTCCTCCGGGTAGCCCGCCATCACCCAGGCGAGGCCCCGCGTCCACGTGGTCCACGGCGAGTAGCCCTGCTGCGTGGACGAGGTCCGGAAGCGCCCGTCGTTGGCGTTGAACACGGACTCGTGGGCAACGCGACCCCAGACGTCGTAGATGTCGCGGCCCTCGCCATAGAAGACGTTCCAGCGCGCGGTACTCTGGGCATGCTCAAGGCCGCGGCCAAGCAGCGAGATCCTCTCGTCGTTCTCGCCCATCAGCTGGTGGCCCAGCAGGTGCGAGACGGACAGCGCCCGCACCGACCGGATGGTGTCGGCGAACAGCGACTGCGGGCCGTTGAAGCTGTAGATGTAGCCCGGGCCGTCACGGGTTGTACTCCAGCGCGCCGCCTGCACGGCGCCGGACACCTTGAGCGCAAGCTCGTAGAAGCCGAGCTGCCACGGATCCGCCGGGATTCGGCCCTCCAGCATCAGCCGCCGCAGGTTGCCGTAGGTGCTGACGTTGTTGAAGCCGTGGTCGTGGACGCCGACGTGCGACACATGCGACGCCATCACGTCCAGCGTGCCGCGTCGGCCGAGCTCCAGAAAGCGCGAGTCATCGGTGGCGTCGAACTGCAGGATGGCCCAGCCGTACTGGAAGCCCTGTGTCCACTCCGTCCAGCCCTGGCTGGTGTACTCGCCGCGCACAGTGAGGACGGGCGAGCCCTTGGCGGGGTCCCAGCCCTCGCAGAGGGCGGCGATCTTGGCGCCGCTGACGGGCCAGAACGCGGCCAGCCGATCGCGCAGGTGCTCGGGCGTGATGGCGGTGTCGATGCGCACGGCGTCGGCTCCTCGGCGTTAGCGGACGATGCGGGCGCCGCCGCCCGCGAGCATGTTCCTGAGCTCGCCCGCGTCCACCTGGCTCGTGTCGCCTCGGGTGGTCTGGAGCAGCGCCCCATGCGCGGTGCCGGCGTTGACCGCGGCCTGTGCGTCCGGGTTGCCCGACAGCAGCGACCAGATGAAGCCGCTCGCGAAGCCATCGCCGCCGCCCACGCGGTCCTCCACCTCGAGGTCGTAGGTGGGGGCCTGGTGGATCTTGTCAGCCGCGACGTCAAAGAGGATCGCGGACCAGGCGTTGCGCGACGCCGAGGTCACCTCGCGGAGCGTCGTTCCCACCAGCGAAAGGTTCGGGAAATCGGCCACGACCCGCCGGACCATGGCCGCGTACCCGTCAATCGGGAGCGTGGTCAGGTTGGCGTTCACGCCCTCGATCTTGTAGCTGAGGACCTTCTGGAAGTCCTCCTCGTTGCCGATGAGCACGTCGATGAACGGCACCAGGGGACGGGTGGCCGCAATCGCCGTGGCGCTGGACCAGAGCCTGGAGCGGAAGTTGAGGTCATAAGACACGACCACGCCATGCCGCCGCGCGGCCGCGAGCGCCTCGGCCACCACCTGGCGCGACGACTCCGAGAGGCACGTGTAGATGCCGCCCGTGTGGAACCAGCGAACACCCCGGCGGCCAAACAGGTCGTCCCAGTCCACGTCGCCTCGCTTGATCTGGCTAGTGGCGCTGTGGCCGCGGTCGTACAAGGTGGCGGAGCCGCGCGGACCAGCCCCCACCTCAGTGAAGTTGAGGCCCATCCGGACCTTCCGGCCGACGCCGTCGAACGGAAACACGACCGTGGCGGAGATGTCGATGCCCATGGACCGGGCGTGGTTGCGAACCATCGCGCCGAGCGGGTTGTCCACGAGCCCGCCCACCCAGCCGGTGCGCAGCCCGAGGCGCGCCAACGCGTACGCCACGTTGTACTCGCCGCCGCCCACATAGACCTCAAACGTCGGGGCGAACTCGATCCGGTCATGCCCGGGGGGGCTCAGGCGGATCATGCACTCGCCGAGGCTGACGAGGTCCAGCGCCGCATCCTGCGCGGGCTTGAGCTGCATGGTGCGGTCCTCCGGGTTGGACGCTGGCTGTGGGCGACGTCGCAGCGTCAGCCGTGGGCCCCCATCTTATGGCCGCGCAGCTCGCTCCCGTCTGCGATCAGGCGGCGGGACCGGACGCCATCTCGGCCACATCGAGCCATCGCACCTCGGTGGGCGCCGCGAGGTGGCGATCTCGCTCGGCCAGAAAGTGGCGCGTGTGCGTTTGGGCCTCGTGCGCCTCGAAGGCCGCCTTGTCCCGGTAGACCTCCAGCAGCGTCACCACCGAGGGCTCGGACCGGTCTGTGCCCACGGCGTAGACCAGCGTGCCAGGCTCATGCGCCCGGATGCCCGCCAGCTCGCTCGCGAGTAGCTCGTGAAAGGCAGTTGCCGTATCTGGCCGCACGGTGAAGCGGACGACGAGGCCAATCACTTGGCGCTTCCCGCGATGTGCTCGCCCAGGATCCGCACGATGAAGGCGTGGTCTTCGGTCTGGGGCAGTCCCGACACCGCCATGCTCCCGACACACCCGGTCCCGGCAACGTTGAGCGGAAAGCAGCCGCCGCTGATCGAGTACTGGTCCGCCGGCAGCCGATGCTTGGCGTCGAAGTCCGAGCCGTCACGCTGGTGCGTGAGCTGCACACGCATTGAGCTCTGCCCAAACAGGTTGACGGTCCGGGCCTTGCGCAACGCCCACACATCGTTGATGGCTGCGCTGCCAGGCGCCGCCGCCATGAACACGACGCGCTCGCCGAGACGGATCTGGATGACCACCCCGACGCCTTCGGCAATCGCCGCATCGGCCGCCCGGCGCCCCAGCGCGTACAGGTCCGCCGGTGACGCGGTGGGCAGGACGAGCGTCCGCTCTTGCTCGATCACCTCGTCAAGGCTTGGAAACACAACATCTGGTGATGCCATGGGGTCTCCGATGCTCCTGGTCAAACGGGCGCCAACGGCTCAGCCGCGCTCAAACCCCTGCGCCGGCCACGGCTCGCAGCGCAGCGGCCGGTCCTCGCGATAGCCCAGGGCGTAGTCCGCCTGGATCAGCGTGTGCAGCTGGCTGGTGCCTTCGTAGATCACCGCGGCCTTTGAGTTGCGCAGGTAGCGCTCCACGGGGAACTCGTTGGAGTAGCCGTTGGCGCCGTGGATCTGGATGGCGTCCAGTGCGGCCTGCACGGAGTGGTCCGTGGCGTGCCACTTGGCAAGCGACGTCTCGCGCGTGTTGCGCACGCCGCGGTTCTTCAGCGCGCCAGCCTGCCACACGAGCAGCCGGCCAATCTCGGTGCCCTTCGCCATGTTCGCGATCATCTGCTTGACCAGCTGGTGCTGGCCGATCTCCTTGCCAAACGTCTCGCGCTCGTGGGCGTACTTGACCGACGCGTCCAGACACGCCTGCGCGAGACCCACAGCGCCCGCGGCGACGGTGTAGCGGCCCTGGTCGATGGCGCTCATGGCAACGAGGAAGCCTTCGCCCTCTTCGCCGATGCGATTCTCCACCGGGACGCGGACGTTCTCGAAGTCGATGAGGCCCGTGTTGCCGGCGCGGATGCCCAGCTTGCCGTGAAGGGTGCCCGTGGTGAGCCCGGGCATGCCGCGCTCCACCACAAACGCCGTGACGCCCTTGTGCTTCTTGGCGCGGTCCACCGTGGCGAACACGAGGAAGTGGTCCGCGATGTCGGCGAGGCTGATCCAGATCTTGTGGCCATTGAGCACGTAACTGTCGCCGTCGCGGCGCGCGGTGGTGGCGAGGCTGCCGGCGTCGGTGCCCGCACCCGGCTCGGTGAGCGCAAACGTGGCGATCTTCTCGCCCTTCGCCTGCGGCACCAGCCAGCGCTGGCGCTGCTCCTCCGTCCCCCACTGGAGCAGCGTGAGCGAGTTCAGCCCCACATGGACGCTCTGGACAACGCGGAAGGCCGTGTCCGCCCGCTCCAGCTCCTCGCACAGGATGGCGAAGCTGATGTAGTCCATCCCGGCGCCGCCGTACTGCTCGGGGATCGGCGCGCCGAGGAAGCCCATCGCGCCAAGCTTTCCAAAGATCTCACGGTGGACCTCGCCCTTGGCGTCCCACTCGCGGATGTTGGGCAGGATCTCGGCCTCAGCGAAGGCGCGCGCGGCGTCGCGGACGAGCTTCTGCTCGTCGGTCAGGCGGAAGTCGATCACGGCTGGGGCTGCCTCGAGGTGGTGCAGGGATCGTCCGGGGGTTTCTGATGCCATCCTACGCTGGGCAGCCTCTCTATACTCCCCGGGTGGACACCTCTCACCGCTCCGACGCCCTCGACCTCGCCGCTCTCGGCGGCGCCTCCATCAGCCCGGTCCTTGGCCGCTATATGGACAAGAGCTGGTCCCACGGGATTGGACACCGCCTATACGACACGGACGGCCGCGGCTACCTGGATTTCGCCAACGGCATTGCCGTCACGGCCCTGGGGCACACGCACCCGCGAGTGACCAAGGCCATCCACGACCAAGTGGACAAACTGATCGGCCCCGTGCACGCACTGGGTTTTGCGGAGTCCACGGTCAAGCTCGCCGGGCTGCTCGCCGACACGTTCCCGGAGCCGCTGGACTCGGTCCTGTTCCTCAACTCGGGCTCCGAGACCATCGACGGCGCCATCAAGCTGGCCCGGCGCGCCACTGGCAGGCCCGCGATCATCTGCTTCCGGGGCGCCTTCCACGGCCGCACCGTCGGCGCCACCAGCGTCACCAGCTCCTCGCTCAACTACCGCATCGGGTATGAGCCGCTGCTGCCCGCCGTCTACCAGACGGTCTTCCCCGCGGTCTACCGCTATTACGCGGGCGACGAGCAGAAGGCGGTCGCTGACTCACTCAAGCACCTTGACGGGCTGCTCATGACCACCGTTGCGCCTTCGGAAGTGGCGGCGATCATCATCGAGCCCGTCTTGGGCGAGGGCGGCTATTACCCGGCACCCGCGGCCTTCATGCAGGGCCTCCGCGAGCGCTGCGACACGCACGGCATCCTGCTGATCGCGGACGAGGTTCAGTCTGGCTACGGCCGGACCGGCCAGATGTGGTCGTTTGAGGAGTCGGGCATCGTTCCGGACGTTGTGTGCGTGGCCAAGGCCATCGCCAACGGGCTGCCGCTGTCCGGCATCGTGGCGTCCAAGGACCTCATGACGCGCTGGGGCAAGGGCGCCCACGGCAGCACGTACGGCGGCAACCCCGTAGCGTGCGCGGCCGGCGTCGCGGTGCTGGACACTATCCGCGACGAGAACTTGGTGGAGAACGCCCGCCTCCGCGGTACCGAGCTGCTTGGTGGCCTGCGCGAGCTGATGGCGGATCACCCGGGGATCGGCGACGTCCGGGGGCGGGGCCTCATGATCGGCGTGGAGTTTGTGAAGGACAGGGACAGCCGCACGCCCGATGGCACAACGGCGGAGGCCGTCGCCGCACGAGCGGTGGATGCGGGGCTGCTGCTGCTCAGCTGCGGCATCCAGCACCAGGTGATCCGCTGGATCCCGCCGCTCAACGTGACGGTGCCGGAAGTTGAGGAAGCACTCGGGATCTTCGAAGGGGCGCTCAAGGGCTGACGCCTGAGCACCCGGGGGGTGAGGCGGGGTCCGCGCTGGCGAACCCGCCGCAGACCTCAGCGATTGCGGGTGAGGAAGTCCATCACGTCTTCCAGCCGGAAGCGGCGGTCGCCCCGCTTGCACACGCGGAAGAACGGGAGTTCGCCGCGGTCGCCGAGCCGCTTCACCGTGTTGACGTGGAGGTGGAGCATCTCGGCCACCTCGCTCGCGGTGAGCATCGGGCCGAGATCGTTCATCGTCATTGCTGCCATCGTAGTCCTACCTTCTCCCCGGTTGACTCCGGCCTGCCGCCCTCGTGGGCACTTGTGTGCGGTCTGGCCTGCTGCTGTCCGGAGTGTCGGTCTTGGGATAGGTCTGGACAAGGGTTACTCTCGTTAACCCGGTAGTACTAGGGGGCGGGATGGTGAGGTCTGGTGTAGTCGCACCGAGACCCACAGTGAAGAGCCAGAGGGGCCACAGGTGGGGGCGGCAAGACCTCAGGTGCCGAGTTCCCGTCGCCTTGCCGGAGGGCCGGCCCCGCGCGACGGGCGCTTGGGGGCACACCCATGCGTCGATCGATCGCGACCACC
>JANYAA010000041.1 GCA_025355255.1 Chloroflexota bacterium
CAGACGATGGGCTGGCCTTCGGGCACGAAGAACTGGATCGACATCGTCTTGACGCCATAGCGCTCGAGCGGCGTGATCTTGTTGTTGATGCTGGTCTTGGGCTGGCCCTGGATGCAGATATCACGGGCCGACTGCTGCGCCCGCCTGCGCCAGGGCCACCGCCAGGTTGACGCTGACGGTGCTCTTGCCCACGCCGCCCTTGCCCGACGCGACCGCGATGATGTTCTTCACGCCGGGCACCAGAAGCTCGGGTGCGCGCGGGTTGGCGCGGCGGACGGCGGCATCCCAGCTCCCGCTGAAGGACCAGATTGAGGCCGAGGTTCGCACCGCGCTGGCCCCGGTTGGCGCGACCTCCATCAACGTGAGCTGGGATGCCGCCGTCCGCCGCGCCAACCCGCGCGCACCCGAACTTCTGGTGCCCGGCGTGAAGAACATCATCGCCGTCGCGTCCGGCAAGGGCGGCGTGGGCAAGAGCACCGTCTCCGTAAACCTCGCCGTCGCGCTGGCCAAGGCCGGCGCCACGGTTGGCCTGCTTGATGCGGACATCACCGGCCCCAACATCCCGATGATGCTGGGTCTTGAAGGCCAGCCGGTCAGTAGCCCCAACAACAAGATCGTGCCGCTTGAGCGTCACGGCGTGAAGGCCATCTCCATCCAGTTCTTCGTCCCCGAGGGCCAGCCCATCGTGTGGCGCGGCCCGCTGATCGGCGGCGCCATCTCGCAGTTCCTGCGCGATGTGGAGTGGGGCGAGCTGGACTATCTGGTGGTGGACCTGCCGCCGGGCACATCGGATGCGCAGCTGACGCTCGCCCAAGCCGTGCCGATCAGCGGCACGGTGCTGGTGACGACACCGCAGGACGTGGCGCTGTCGGATGTGGGCCGGGCGCTTTCAATGCTGCGCCGCCTCAACGTTCCGATCATTGGCCTCGTGGAGAACATGAGCGCCTTTGTATGCCCGCACTGCGGCGAGGCCACGGAGATCTTTGGCCGTGGCGGCGGTGAGCGGTTTGCCAAGGAGCAGGGTCTGGACTTCCTGGGCAAGATCCCGCTGGACATCACGGTGCGCCAGGGCGGCGATGCGGGCGTGCCCGCGGTTGCCCAGCGCGAGCCCGGGCCAGCCGCGATTGCCCTCGAGGCGATGGCAGGGCTGGTTGCGGCTCGCATGTCCGTGCGCGCGGCCAACTCCGCAGGCCCGGTCCTTACGCTCAGCTAGGCCGGTCCCGTTTCGGGCGCGGCTCACCACGTGAGTCATGGCGCGCAGGGCGCCACCCGGTGAGCGACTCAGGTCTCGAGGGAGGCCCGTTGGGCTCCGTCGGGATCCGGCTGACCCGCGGGGTGAGCTGGTTGTGCGCGCATGCGCCCGATGACCCACCGGGTAAGCCAGCGGCGGGTTGCCGTGCTCGATTACGCATCGGCCCGGCGGCTCCTAGTTACAACCCGCGAAGGACGTCCAGCAGGACCGCGGCACCGGCGATGGCCGCGCGGTCCGCACCTTGGCGCCCGCGCAGGAACGCAAGCCGGTGCTCAACGCGTGAGCCGTCCGGCGTCACGATGGCCACCTCGACATCGGTGTCGCTCCCCGCAGGGCGCGTGGTGACCGCAAGGCCAACCGATGTGCCTGCGTCCGACCGCGCGCGTTCCGCCTCGGCCAGCAGCGCGGCGTCGCCTGCGGCAGGACGCTCCGCCAGTACCTCGGCGTGCTGCAGGGCTGGGAGGTGCCCCAGCAGAGCGACGAGCGCGCCGCCCGTGCTGTGTTCAACCGTGGCCAGCGTCCAGCCGCGCACGTCGAGCGCCTCGCCCAGCGCCGCGTCCCACGTGGTGGTGCCGCGTGCCCACACGTACGGCGCGAGGTGGCCCAGCAGCTCCACCTCGGCCGCGTCGGCCAGCTCGGCAGCGCTCTCCGAATCAGACGCGCGCGCCGAGATCCGCACGTCAACCGCGTCACGCCGGGCATAGGTGGCAACAACCGGGTTTGACCGCCGCAGGATGGCGTCGCCAAGCACCTCGGCCACCTGGGACTCGCCGATCCCCGTCAGGCGCAGCGTCCGCACGTCCAGCTCCGCGCCAACGCCGCGCCCATGCAACTTGGGCACCACTGCCTCAGTCCACATCGGACGCATTTCGCGGGGCGGGCCCGGCAGCGTAACGATGACCCGGCCATCTGGCCGGTCCACCCACCAGCCGGGCGCCGTGCCGTTGTGGTTGGGCAGCACCGTTGCCGACGGGATGATCCATGCCTGCTTGATGTTCACCGCGGGGAAGGGCTGGTGGCGGCGAGCCCACAGCCCCTCCAGCCACGCGAGCGTTCCGGGATGAACGGCGACAGCTTCGCCGCACACGCTCGAGACGGCCTCGCGCGTCAGGTCGTCGGGCGTGGGTCCGAGGCCGCCCGTGGTGATCACGAGGTCTGCCCGTGTAAGCGCCGTGCGCATGGCGTCCACCACCACCTCGAGGTCGTCCGGCAGGTTTGCCACGCGCGTCACGTGCACGCCAAGCGCCACAAGCAAGCGGGCGAGATCGCCGCTGTTGGTGTCAACCGTTTCGCCTACGGTGAGCTCAGTGCCGATGGCCAACAGTTCGGCCGAGTGAAGGCGGCGGGTTGCGTGCTGCATGGCGCGAGCGTAGCGGGTGACGCCCATCAGCGGTCAGGACCACAGGGCGGGGTATCATGGCAGTGGCCTACCCGTGGCCATGCAACCCCACTGCGGAGGACGACCGCTGGACGCCGACCGGCCTGATCCCGACCCTGCGCGCCCGTCGCCCGACCCCGAGCCGGAAGTCCGCGGCCTCTTTGCGCAACTCCGCGCAACCCGTGACGCGGCCATCGCGATGGTCCGAGCCCATATCAACCTCGCCAAGGCCGAGATGCGCGAGATCGGCGGCGAGATCGGGCGTGCGGTGGGTCTCGCACTCGTGGCCCTCGGCTGCCTGACGCTGATGCTCCTCCTGCTCTTTGTGGGCGGCATCCTCTTCCTCGGCGAGTGGATTTTCGGCAGCATCGGCTGGGGCTTGCTCCTCGGCTGTGAGGCGCTCCTGGTGATCGCCGCCTCGGCGCTGCTCGCAGCGGTGCGGGCGGACGGCGCCAAGCGGGCTGCCATCACCGCGGGGATCACCGGGTTGGTGCTGGCCGTGGTCTTCGGCGCCTCGCTGACCAACCTGCTCTGGATGGCCGTGGGCGCGGCGCTCCTGCCCGGCGTTGAAGCGGGCGTGCGGCCGCTCGTCATCGGCAGCCTGATCGTCGCCGTCATCGGCGCGGTCGCCGGCCTGGTAGCGGGCGCCAAGTTCGCCCCCTTCGGCAGGGCCAAGAGTGGTGCCGCGGGCGTGGCAATCGGATTGGCGGCGGGCGCCGTGCTGGGCGCGTTCACCGCCACCGCGTTTGGACCGCGCGTGGGCATCGCGCTTGCGCTCGCGGTGATGCTGCTGGTCTTCGCAGCAACGTGGGGCGCCCTCGCCCGCACGCGGATCGACATTGACGAGCTCAAGAAGCGGTTTATCCCGCAAGCAACCATCGACACGACCAGGGAGACGATCGAGTGGGCGAAGACACAGAATCCGCTCGGGCCCAGGTCGTAGCGTCCCGCAACCGGCTGGACGAGGAGATCGTCCGGCTTGAGGCCTCGGCGCGAGCCGCTGTGGACGTGAAGGCCAAGGTGAAGCGGCACCCGGTCAAGGCGGCAGGCGTGGTGGTCGGGGCCGGGTTTTTGGTCGTGGGCGGCCCCAAGAAGGTGCTGCGCGGCGTCAAGCACGCTCTCTTCGGCAGGCCAGATCCGCTGCCCAAGTCCATGCTGCCCAACGAGATTGAGGCCGCGGTGTCGGCCCTCGGCAGCGACGGCGCCAAGGTTCGTGGCAGGCTGGAGCGCGAGTTTGGGCGCTACCTGCGCGAGACGGCGCCACGGTCGAAGGACCGCGACCTGCTCGGTGTGCTCGTGGGGCTCCTCGCCACCGTCAGCCGGCCTGCCGCCGTGAAATATGGCAAGCAGCTTGCCGAGCGCATGGTCAACCCCGATCACGACGTGGTCCTCGACCAGGTGGCCAAGATCAAGGCGCGACGTGCGGCCGCCGCCGACGCAGCAGCGGCCGCCGCCGACGCAGCCGCCGCAGCCGCAGCAGGCATGGCACCGATGCCCGACGGCGGCTGAGCGCACACGCCGGACACTGGTAGGCGAGGTCGGGGTCGAACCGACACGTCCCTCACGGAACACCGGCTCCTAAGGCCGGCGCGTCTGCCATTTCGCCACTCGCCCGTGCGGGGAGTCTAGCGCCCCGTCGCGATCCATCGGCTATTGTGACAACCGATCCCGACGGGGGCGTGGGTACGAGTGAGGGCTCCGTGATCTGTTCGGCGTGCGGGACGCTCAACGCGGTAGGCCAGAAGTTCTGCGGGGAGTGCGCCGCGCCGCTGGCGCTCGCGTGCCCGACATGCGGTGCCGGCGCCGCGCCCGGCCAGAAGTTCTGCGGGGAGTGCGCGTCGCCTCTGGGAGGCGCCAAACCAGCTCCCACGCCGGGCGCCGTGCCCATCATCCCGGGTCAGGCCACGGTCGCCGAACGCCGCCTCGTGTCCGTCCTGTTCGCCGACATCGTGGGCTTCACCCCGTTCGCCGAGAGTCGTGATGCCGAGGAGGTCCGCGAGACCCTGACCCGCTACTTCGACACCGCCGCCGAGGTGGTGGCCCGGTACGGGGGGACCGTCGAGAAGTTCATCGGTGACGCAGTGATGGCCGTCTGGGGAACGCCCATTGCGCGCGGGGATGACGCCGAGCGCGCGGTGCGGGCCGCGCTGGACCTGGTGGATGCCGTGCGCGTGCTTGGCCCGGCGATCAGCGCCCGGGCGGGCGTCCTCACCGGCGAGGCGGCCGTCACGCTGGGTGCCACAAACCAGGGCATGGTCGCGGGCGATCTCGTAAACACGGCTGCCCGGCTCCAGTCCGCGGCGGCCCCAGGCATGGTGCTGGTGGGCGAGGCCACACATCGGGCGGCGTCCGGCGCCATCGCCTTTGAACCGGCGGGCGAGCAGTCGCTCAAGGGCAAGGCCGCACCCGTGGCGGCGTGGGTCGCCCTGCGGGTTGTCGCGGAGCGCGGTGGCCGCGGCCGGTCGGACGCGCTCGAAGCCCCGTTTGTCGGCCGCGACGACGAGCTGCGACTTATCAAGGATCTTTTCCACGCCACAACCCGAGAGAGGCGGCCGCGCCTCGTCTCGGTCACGGGCATCGGCGGCATCGGCAAGAGCCGGCTCGCGTGGGAGTTTGAGAAGTACCTCGACGGCATCATGGACGCCGTCTGGTGGCACCACGGCCGATCGCCCGCGTACGGCGAGGGCGTCACCTTCTGGCCCCTCGGCGAGATGATCCGCTCGCGCGCGGGTGTTCGCGAGGGTGATGACGAGGCGACCACCCGGACCGGCCTGGGTGCCTTCCTCGACCGCCTCAGCCTGGACGCGGCAGAGCGCAGCTGGGTTGAGCCCGCGTTGCTCGCCGTCCTTGGGATCGGCAGCGGCATCGGCAGCGACCAGCTGTTTGGCGCCTGGCGCACCTTCTTCGAGCGTCTCGCACTGACGGGCACGGTCGTGCTCGTCTTTGAGGACCTCCACTGGGCCGACAGCGGCACGCTGGACTTCATCGAGCACCTGCTCGATTGGTCCCGCACGACGCCGCTCTACATCGTCACGCTGTCCCGCCCCGAACTGCTTGACAAGCGACCCTCGTGGGGTGCCGGTCGGCGGAACTTCACAAGCCTGTTCCTTGAGCCGCTGGCCGAACCCGCCATGCGTGCGTTGCTCGCGGGGCTGGTGCCGGGGCTGCCCGCGTCGGCCGCGGACGCGATCGTCGTCCGTGCCGAAGGCGTGCCGCTCTACGCGGTGGAGACCGTGCGAATGCTGGTCGCCGACGGGAAGCTGGCCCTGGCTGCCGACGGCCGCTACGAGCCGCGCGGCGACCTGACGGGCCTCGCGGTGCCGGACACGCTCACCGCCCTCATTGCCGCTCGTCTCGACGCCCTCGATGCCGCAGATCGTGCGCTGATCCTCGATGCCGCGGTGCTGGGCCAGAGCTTCAGCCCCTCGGGTCTTGCCGCGGTGGCTGGCGTGGACGAGGCGTCCCTCGCTGATCGTCTCCGCTCGCTCGTGCGTCGTGAGCTGCTCGTTCAGCAGGCGGACCCGCGCAGCCCGGAGCGGGGCAACTACGCATTCGTGCAGGCGCTGATCCGCGAGGTCGCGTACAACACGCTGGCCCGGCGCGACCGCAAGACGCGGCACCTCGCCGCGGCACGCTACTTCGAGGTGATCGGCACCGACGAGATCGCGGGCGCATTGTCGGGCCACCTGTTGGCGGCCCACGGGTTGGCCGCAGATGACGAGGAGGCGGCGGCGCTCGCAGCGCGGGCGCGCTTGGCCCTCGCGAGCGCAGCGGACCGCGCGCGGGCACTCGGCGCGTTCGACCAGTCGTTGGGCTTCACCACCTCCGCGCTGGCGGTGACGACGGGCGCCGCGGATCGTGCAGTTCTACAGGAGCAGGGTGGTGGTGACGCGGTGCTGTCCGGCCGTCTCCCTGATGCCGACCGGCTGTTGCGTCAGGCGATCGCCATCTATCGGGAACTGGGGGACTTGCGGGGGATCGCCCGGTCGGCTGCCAGCTTGGCATATGCCCTCACGAGCCAGTTCCGCCTGGACGAGGCGCTCGCGCTGCTGGAAGAGGCGACATTGGACACCGCGACGTTGGGCGACGAGCCCGGAGTGATCGAACTGTGGGTCACCCAGGGCCGCGCACACTACTACCGCGACGAACCGCTCGAGGCGCTCTCGATCCTCGACCGAGCCCTGGCCACCGCCGAGCGTCGCGATCTCGTGCCGCTGGTTGCGCAGGCCCTGATGATCCGCGGCTCCGTCCTGGGGGAAGGCGGGCGCTCGTATGAGGGCCAGGCGGTGATCGACGGCGCCCGGCGGTTGGCCGAGGCCGGGGGACTCGAAGGCCTGGTCGGACGGGCCATCACCGGGAAGGCGCTGCTCCTTGCCGCGTCCGACCCGGTAGAGAGCCGGCGGCTGTACCTGGAGGCCGCGGAGATGGCCCGTCGCCGCGGCGACCGTCCGCACCTTGTCCGCTCGATCTCCAACGCCGTCGAGGCCGCGTACTTCACCGGCGATTGGGCTTGGGCCGAGCGGCAAGTGGAGGAGCTTCTCGCGGAGGAGCTGCTGCCACCCGACCGCATCATGCTGCTCGGCTCCCTCGCCGCGACCCGCGCGCGCCGCGGTGAGGACGTCGACCCGTACATCGAGGAGCAGCGGAAGCTGCTGGAGGTGGCACCCGATCCGAGCCTGCAGACGTCGCACGAGGACGCACTTGGCTTTGTGGCGTTCAGCGGAGGCCGCATGGCGGAAGCACGGGCCCACTGGCGCCGGGTCTGCGACCTCAGCCCGCTCAACGCGCCTGCCGCAAGCCTCCAGGCCGGCATGTGCTCGGTGCTGCTGCGCGACACCGCCGGCATTCGCAGCGACCTCGCCCGGCTTGACGCCACCGGCGCACACGGCCCGGCCATCACCGCGCGGCGGCTCGCCCTCGGGGCCGGCATCGACGCTCTCGAAGGTCACGCCGACGCGGCACGTGCGGGGTTCCGGGATGCTGCGACCCGCCTCGATGCCCTTGGGCTGCCCATCGAGACGGCGGTCCTCGCAGCCGAGATCCGGGCCACGCTGGGCGCTGACGATCCGGCGTTCCCGGCGGCGTGCGCTCGTGCTCACCAGGTGCTGGATCCCCTCAGCGCGGTAGGACTCTTGCGGCTGGTGGACGACGGAACCCCGACCACCAGTTGAGCCGGGCGCACCCTCCAAGCGCCGCGCCTCCGCCCACCCGGGCCACCCACCCTATACTCGCCCGGCGATGAACGTGACTTCCACCCCCGCCCCGAAGAGCTCCATCCTCCTCGAGATCGAGGTCCCCGCCGACAAGCTGGACCGCTCGATCCGTGACGCAACCGGCCGCCTGTCGCGCCGGACTCGTGTTGCCGGCTTCCGGCCCGGCAAGGCGCCTCGGCACATCCTCGAGCGCGTCCTCGGACCCGGCACCGTCCTTGAGGAGGCCGTTGAGCAGCTGGTCCAGGATTCGTACCGCGAGGCCGTGATCAAGGAGGGGATCATCCCTCTCACCAACGCGGACGTCGAGATCATCGAGGCGGTTGAGGGTCAGCCGCTGCGCTTCAAGGCCGTCATCCAGATCCGGCCCGAAGTGGTCTTGGGCGACTACGCCAACTTCACCTTCACGCCCGAGATCGAGGGTGTTGACGACGCCAAGGTTGACAAGGTCATCGACGAGCTCCGCGACCAGAACGCCACGCTGGCGGCGGTTGAGGAGCGCGCCGCGCAGAACGGCGACTGGGCCGTCATCGGCTTCAAGGGCACCAAGGACGGCGTGCCGTTTGACGGCGGGACGTCTGAGCGGATGCCACTGATCATCGGCGAGGACCGCCTGATCCCGGGCTTCGAGGCCAACATCGTGGGCCTGCAGTCGGGTGAGAGCACCGCGTTCGACATCACGTTCCCCGACGATTACCCGGAAGAGTCGCTCGCCGGCCAGCCCGTGCGCTTCGAGGTTGACCTCAAGGAGCTGCGCGAGAAGGTCCTGCCCGCGGCGGACGACGCCTTTGCCCAGAACATGGGCGAGTACGCCACGCTGGCCGCGCTCCGCGAGGAGGTCCGCGAGCGTCTGGGCCGCAACTCGCTTGACCACGCGCGCCACGCGTTCAGCGACAAGATCATCGAGTACGCGGTGGCCAACGCCACCCTCGAGCTGCCCGACATTCTGGCGGACCAGGAGGTCGAGGTGATGCACGACGAGTTCCGCTCGTCGCTGGCGCGCCAGGGCATTTCCGAGGAGGCCTACGCCAAGGCCACCGGCAAGGCTGAGGCGGACCTGCACGCGGACTTTCGCCCGCAGGCCGAGCATCGCACCAAGGTGCTGCTAGTCCTGTCCAAGATCGCCGAGGTTGAGGGCATCACCGTCTCCGAGACCGATGTCTTGGAGCAGGTTGACCTGGCCCGCCGCCGCTACAGCGACCCGAAGACCATCCGGTACTTCGAGTCGGAGCGCGGCCGCAACTTCATCGCCAGCACGCTGCGTCGCTCGCGGCTCGTCGAAAACCTCGTGGAGCGCTGGCTTGCCGCGCACCCTGAGCACCCGGCGCTGCCGCACATTGAGGACGACGGGCCCGACGCGATGGACACGCCGCAGGCCGAGGCTTCCGCTGCCACGGGCGCCACCGATCCAGGCTCGCTGCCTGGCGGCCACGACCAGGATCATGACCATGACGGCGCTCACGACCACGCTTACGACCACGCGTAGCCCGCGTCTCCGGGCAGTTTGCAGGGGAGGTCGAGGATGCTGATCCCGACAGTCATCGAATCAACCAGCCGGGGCGAGCGCGCCTACGACATCTACTCGCGCCTGCTTCGCGAGCGGATCATCTTCCTGACCGAGGAGATCGATGACCGCGTGGCCAACCTGGTGATCGCCCAGCTCCTGTTCCTCGAGTCTGAGGATCCGGAGAAGGACATCAGCCTGTACATCAACTCGCCCGGCGGGGTGGTGACGAGCGGTCTGGCCATCTACGACACGATGCGCTACCTGCGGGCCCCCGTCAGCACGCTGTGCATCGGCCAGGCCGCGTCCATGGCTGCGGTGCTGCTTGCCGGCGGCGCCCACGGCAAGCGCTATGCGCTGCCCCACGCACGCATCATGATCCACGGCGGCTCGGGCGGGTTCCGCGGGACCCCCACGGACGCCAAGATCCACATGCGCGAGTGGGAGGAGATCCTCCAGACCCTCTACGGGATCCTGGTGGAGCACACCGGGCAGCCGCTTGAGCGCATCGTTGCCGACACCGATCGGGACTACTACATGGGTCCCGAGCAAGCGAAGGCCTACGGCATCATCGATTCCGTGTATTCCGCGCCCGGCGTCTCCACGATTTCGCACATCGGTGGGGCTTCCACGGGTGGGCCCGGCAGCGATCCCACCTCCGATCCCGGCCCGGCGACGGCGTAGCAGGACGGGGCGACCGAGCTGGTAACCACGGCAGGCTCCAAGGGCGGCGGAGGCAAGGTTCCGTATCGGTGCTCGTTCTGCGGCAAGT
>JANYAA010000046.1 GCA_025355255.1 Chloroflexota bacterium
AGCCGCGCGGGCGCGGAGCGACGGCGCGGAGGGAGCCCTGCGGGCAGCGTCGGATCGGGCGTCGTCCAGCGGGGCTGTGCTCGCGGGCGCCCGCAGCCGGTTGGAGCAGCTGCACGCCCGCCTGGCGGAGGAGGAGCAGCGTGGCATTGCCCGGGCGGCCCGCAAGCTCGGCGGCACGCGGGTTGACGAGGACCTCGCCGTGGAGCCCGGGCTGCGGGCTGCGGTTGAAGCGGCTCTTGGCGATCTCGTGCGCGCGTACGTTGTGGATCGTGAGGCGGCGGTCGGTCTCGCGGGCGAGCGGGGGCACCTCGTTATCCGTGAGCGGCTCGCGGCTGCTGAGAAGGCGACAACCCCGGTTGCAGAGCTGCGCAAGCTGGAGGACGCCCTGGCGAGGGCCGGCGGCGGCAGGCTGGCCGAGGCCCTTCGGCGGGACCCGGGCGGCGCCGTCCGCCCCCTGCTGGCCCGATCCACGTGGGTGCCGGACCTCGCGGCTGCGCTAGAAGTCCAGGCGGTGCTCCCGGCTGGCTGGATCACCGTGGTGCGCGACGGCTCTGCCGTGGTGGACCCCATCGGCGCACGAATGGGCCGCGCGGACGCCACGCTGGAGCGCCGCGCCGAGGTGGAGCGCCTAGAGCGGGAGGCCGTGGCGCTGAAAGATGACGCGAGGGCCGCCGAGACCGCCCGAGCTGCCGCCCAGCGCGAGGTGGCAGAGGCCCGCGCATCGCTGGAGACCGCGCGAGCCGCCGAGTCTGCCGCTGCTGGCCGCCGCCGCCGCGCAGAGGAACTGGAGCGTGCCGCAGGTCGCGACGCTGAGGCCGCCGCGCGTGAGGCGGGTTGGCACAGCGCGCAGGCAGACGGGATGGCCGCGGAGGCTGAGCGTGCCAGCGCGTCGCTCGCCGCGCTGGAGGCGCAAGGCGCTGCTGAGGCAGCTGTTGACAAGGTCGCCGGTGACGGCACGCCCGACGCGGAGGCGATTGCCGCTTGGGAGCGCCGTGTCGGCGAGCTGCGCGCCCGCCGCGATCGTCTGGCCGCGGACGCCGCCACGCATGAGCGCGCTCGCCGTGATGCAGAAGGGCGTCGTGCCCGGGCCGATGCCGGTGCCGTCCTCGCCGAGGCCCGTATGGAGGGCGTCGCGCGCGACCTCACCGCGCTGGACGAGCGCGAGCGCGCCGCCGTCGCCGAGCGAGATGGACTCAGCGCCCGCGTCGCGGAGGCGGCTGCCCGCGAGGCCCGTGCCCGCGAGGCGCTTGATGCGCTGTTGGCAGATGACCGCGCCGAGCGCGCCAGACTGGCCGATGCCGAGCGTGGGGCGACCGGTGCCCGCGAACGACTAAGGACAGCCGACGATCGGGCTCGTGCCGCGGATGTCGGCGCGCTGGAGGCCCGCCTCGGCCTTGATGCGCTGCGTGAGCAGCTTCTCGTGGAGCTTGCCGGGATGGGCGAGGTCGGCCTACGCCACTTGGCAGCAGCCGTGGGCGGCGGGACAGCGGCGCGGCCCCCTTTGGCTGCGATCGATGCCGGCGTCGAGGCCGACATTGACGGCTCGGCGGAGTCGGCGGCGTTCGAATCGCTGCTGGACACTCTCGCGCCACACTGGGCAGCAGCGACGCCCACTGGCGAGCTGCCGTCACCTGGGCGCCTTGCCGGGCTTCGTCGGCGCTTCCATGAGCTTGGCGCCGCAAACCCGTATGCCGTTGACGAATACCATGCGGTCAAGACGCGTCTCGAAACGCTGGATGCGCAGGATCGCGACCTCCGCGAGGCCATCACCAAGACCCGCCAGCTGATCGGCGAGCTGGACCAGCTCATCGCCACCCAATTCCGGGCCACGTTTGCGGCGCTCGAGGTCGCGTTTGACGCCCGGTTCCAGCAGCTGTTTGGCGGCGGCTTCGCCAAGCTCATCCTGACGGACCCCACCGATCTCTCGGCTACCGGGATCGAGATCACTGCAAGGCCGCCTGGCAAGAAGGCACAGGCCCTGGCGATGCTGTCGGGCGGCGAGCGAGCGCTGACCGCCGTGGCGCTGCTGTTCGCCATGCTGGAGATCCGCCCGGCGCCGTTCTGCGTGCTGGACGAGGTAGACGCTGCGCTCGATGAGGCCAACGTGGGCAGGTTTACGGACGCGCTGCGCACGCTCTCCAGCCAGACGCAGTTCATTGTGATCACCCATAACCGCGGCACCATCGAGGCGGCCGATGCCCTCTACGGTGTCACCGTCGGCG